>CAZKYJ010001070.1:0-1962 GCA_964556355.1 uncultured Verrucomicrobiales bacterium
CGGGCGACGCCGGCGGAAACGGAGGGGATCGGCCGCCCCGGCGCGGCATGCTTGATCAAATGGTCGGCGTCCATCGGCATGATCGGCGGGAGGGTTCGCTAGGCGGTCAGGACGAGGTCTTCGCGCTCGGGCGCGCCCCTCACGGCAAGCTCGTCCCGGCGTTCCCCCGCTTCTTCCTCGACCTTGTCGAGTTCGATTCGGAGGTTCTCGATGATGTACCCCTGCCGGTCGGGCGTGTTCTTGCCCATGTAGAATTGGAGCAGATCTTTGATGTTCGGATGCCCGTCGAGAACGACCCGCTCCAGCCGGATCTCGGGTCCGATAAAATGACGGAACTCGTCCGGGCTGATCTCCCCCAAGCCTTTGAAGCGCGTGATCTCGGCCGTCTTCCCACACTTTTTGATCGCTTTCTGCCGTTCTTCGTCGGTGTAGCAATAGTGGGTCTCCTTCTTGTTGCGCACGCGGAAAAGGGGCGTCTGCAGCATGTAGAGATGGCCGTGGCGGATGAGGTCGGGAAAAAACTGCAGGAAGAAGGTGAGCAGCAACAGGCGGATATGCATGCCGTCGACGTCCGCATCGGTCGCGACGACGATCTTGTTGTATCTCAGGTTTTCCACATCGTCCTCGATGTCGAGCGCATTTTGCAGGAGGTTGAACTCCTCGTTTTCGTAGACGATTTTCCGCGTCAGCCCGAAGCAGTTCAGGGGCTTCCCCCGGAGGCTGAAGACCGCCTGGGTCTCGACATCGCGAACCTTGGTGATCGACCCGGACGCGGAATCCCCTTCCGTGATAAAGAGCGTGCTCTCCTCGGCCTGCTTGTGTTTCGAGTTCCGGTGCGCGCGGCAGTCGCGGAGCTTCTTATTGTGCACCTTCGCTTTCTTCGCCCGCTCGCGCGCCAGCTTCTGAATCCCTTTGAGATCTTTCCGCTCGCGCTCGCTCTGGGAGATCTTCTCGGCCATCGCCTTGGCCGCGTCCTTGTTCCGGTGGAGGAAATTGTCGAGTTCGGTCTGCAGGAAGTTCCCCACAAAGGTGCGCATGCTCTCGCCCCCCTGCCCTTCCGGGGCGGTGTGCGTGCTGCCGAGCTTGGTTTTCGTCTGCGACTCGAAAACCGGCTCGATGACTTTGATCGCGATCGCCGCGATGATCCCTTGGCGGACGTCGGCCGGCTCGAACGATTTCTTGAAGTGCTCGCGGACGGTCTTGACGACGGCCTCGCGGAAGGCCGCCTGGTGCGTGCCGCCGGCGGTGGTGTGCTGGCCGTTGACGAAACTGTAGTAGTCTTCGCCATACTGGTTTCCGTGGGTGAAGGCCACCTCGATGTCCTCGCCCGACAGGTGGATGACCGGATACAGCGGCTCCTCTTCCCCCATCTCCTCCTGGAGCAGGTCGAGGAGGCCGTGCTTCGACCGGAACTTCTCGCCGTTGAAGACGAGGGTCAGCCCCGGGTTGAGGTAGGAATAGTAGCGGAGCATCCGCTCGAGAATGTCCTTCCGAAAGGCAAACTTCTCGCTGAAAATGCTGCGGTCGGGAACGAAGGCCAGCCGGGTACCGTTCGGTTCGGTCGTCGCCCGGGGGCGTTTCATCTCTTCCTTCACCTCGCCTTCGGAAAACTCGATCGCTTTGGTCTGCCCCTCGCGGAAGGCCTGGATCTCGAAAAAGGAACTCAGCGCGTTGACCGCTTTGATGCCTACCCCGTTGAGGCCAACCGATTTCTTGAAGGCCTCCGAATCGTACTTCGCGCCGGTGTTGATCTTAGCGGCGCAGTCCATGAGCTTACCCAAAGGGATGCCACGCCCGTAGTCGCGCACCTCCATGAAATCGTCATCCAACACGATGTCGACCGATTTGCCGTGCCCCATGACGAACTCGTCGATGCAGTTGTCCAGAACCTCCTTGACCAGGATGTAGATCCCGTCGTCCTGCGAAGATCCATCGCCGAGCTTCCCGATGTACATCCCGGGC
>CAZKYJ010001071.1:0-1960 GCA_964556355.1 uncultured Verrucomicrobiales bacterium
GTCCGCCGCCCTCAACACCCTCGTCCAGGAGGAACAGGAGTTCAGCCGGCTGGTCGACGAGTCCGCCGCGCTCCTGCAGGAACGCCAGACGAAGAACCAGCGCCTCGCCGCCAACGTTCAGCGCGAGCGCTACAATGACATGACGCTGCGCGTCGCCCACAATGACGCCCTGCAGAAATACCGCACGGCCTTCGACATCGCGGCCCGCTACGCCTACCTCGCCGCCAAGGCTTACGCGTTCGAGACCAACCTGAGCGACGGCCATCCGGCCAATGCCCGCGGCGTCCTCACCGACATCGTGGCGGCCCGCCTACCCGGGTCGGTCGAGGGCGGGGAGCCCCAGATCAACGGGGGCGGCCTGGCCGAATCCCTGGCCAAGCTGAAGGCCAATTACCAGGCGCTCCACGGCCAGCTCGGCTTCAACAACCCGCAGACCGAAACCGGGAAGTTCTCCCTCCGCCGGGAACTGTTCCGCGTGAAGAAACCCGCCGTGGACGACCAGAGCCCGGCGGCGATCGAGAGCAACGAGCGCTGGCGCCAGGCGCTCGGCAACCGCTTCGTCGCCAACCTCTGGAGCGTCCCAGAATTTCGGACTTTCTGCCGGCCGCCGTGGAATGAGGAGGAGGGCCCCCAGCCCGGGCTTGTCATCCCGTTCGGATCGGAGATTTTCGAGGGAACCAATTTCTTCGGCTGGCCGCTGGGCGGCGGAGACCAGAGCTACGACGCGTCCCTCTTCGCCACCAAGATCCGCTCCGCCGGAGTATGGCTGGAGGGTTACGATGGCCAGAATCTGGCGATCGCCCCCCGCGTCTGGCTCGTCCCGGCCGGCGCCGACATCATGCGGATCGCCAACGGGCGCCCCGACGAGATCCGCAGGTGGAGCGTCGTCGACCAGGCCGTCCCCGCCCCCTTCCCGATAAATCCGGCCGATCTCGGAAACGACTCGTTTATCCCAGGCCTCGACAACATCCTCGAGCCCGATGGCGCCATCCGGCGCTTCGCGCGCTTCCGGGCCTACCACGACGACGGCGACGATCTCGCCCTGGTCGACGACGGCCAGCTCAGCTGGGACAGCCGGCTGGTCGGACGCTCGGTCTGGAACACGAAATGGTTGCTCATCATCCCGGGCACCACGCTGAGCGCCGATGGCTTGGGCGGACTCCGAACCCTGATCGGCACCGCCGGCAGCCCTGGCATCCGGGACATCCGCCTCCTCTTCAAGACCTATTCCTCCCCCGGCAACTAACCGCATCCGCCCCGATTCTTCCATGAGCCCAATCCGCGTTCTCATCTTCCTGTTGGCGGCCTGTTCCGTAATCGGCGCCTGCCTCGGACAGGGGTTCAGCGAACCCACCCTCTACCTTTACGGCCGCGTCCTCCAGGCCGACCGGGGGGCCGAACACCTCCTGCAGAGCGGCGAGATGAGCCTCACCCTCACCAATGCCAACCGGTCCGGCAACCGCGTCGTCCGCACCGTCCCCCTCCAGGAGGTCGGCACGGGCACCGTGAAACTGTTCTCCTATGCCTTGGCCGTGCCACTCAAGTTTAATGTCCCGGAGCACGAGCTGTCCGACTACATCGAGATGGCGGGGGCGGGGGCCCAGATCCACCTGGAGGACCTGATCGTCGACGGCGCACCGGCCCGGCTCGCCTCTCTCAACGACGCGGTGATCAGCGTGGCTCGGGACGAACGGGGCGGGGAGCGCCGGGTCGATATCGTCCTCGACACGCCCGCCCTCGATTCCGATGGCGATGGGGCACCTGACTGGTGGGAGGAACTGCACGGCCTCAACCCGTTCTCGGCCATCGATGCTGGCTACGACAACGACGGGGACGCCCTGACCAACGGGGAAGAGTTCACCCTGGGCACAAACCCGAATGACGAGGGCATCGGCAACCGTAGCCCGACCCTCCTCACCCGGGAAGTAACCCTCACCCAGGATGGCCGCTGCGGACTGGC
>CAZKYJ010001072.1:0-1959 GCA_964556355.1 uncultured Verrucomicrobiales bacterium
CGAGGCGGCGGCGAGCGTCTTGCCGGCCTCATCGTCGATGAGTTGGGCGTAGACGTGCTTGTTCGAGAAGTGCACGGCGAGGCGCGGGCGCTCCGGGGTTCCGGCGACTTTGCGCCGGATGCGGAAGTGGACCTTGCGGCGGGTGGCTTTGCGGTTGAGCTGGCTCATGGGACGAGGTGGAAACGTGAAAGATAGGCGGGTGATGAATCCGGGGGGTCGGCGATGATAGTGGCTTTTGTCCCCGGTGGCAAGGCTACTTCTGAACGCTCTTGCCGGCTTTCCGCCGGACGATCTCGCCGGCGTAGCGGACGCCCTTGCCCTTGTAGGGCTCCGGCGGGTAGTAGGCGCGGACATCGGCGGCAAACTGGCCGACGAGCTGCTTGTCGATCCCTTCGACGCGGATCTTCGTATTCTCGTTGACGGTGACGGTCAGCCCGCTGGGGATCGGGTGGAGCACCGGGTGCGAATAGCCGAGGTTGAGATCGAGATCGCTGCCTTTGGTGGCGGCGCGGAAACCGACGCCCTGGATCTCGAGCTCGCGTACGAAGCCGTCCGACACCCCTTTGATCATGTTGTTGACGAGGCTGCGGGCGGTGCCGTGGAGCGCCTTGACCCTCCGCTCGTCCGAGCTGCGGACGAGGGTGATCTCGCCGTCCCCGTGCTCGATGCTGACACAGTCGGGAAGCGTCCACTCAAGCTTGCCTTTCGCGCCCTCGACGAGCACGTCCTTGCCGGCGTCCCCGGACGTTTTGACGGTGACTTTATCCGGGAGCGTGATGCTCTTGTTTCCGATACGTGACATGGCTGGTGGTAGCGTGTGGTGAAGTGGTTCGTGCGGGGGGGGAATTACCAGACGAGGGCGAGGAGTTCGCCGCCGATCTTTTCGCGGCGCGCCTGGGCGCCGGTCATGATCCCGCGGGATGTGGAGACGATGGAGATGCCAAGGCCGCCGAGGACGCGCGGGATCTGGTCGACCGACACGTATTTCCGGAGCCCGGGTTTGCTGACCTTCTTGAGATCGGTGAGCGCCGGCTTCTTATCGACGAATTTCGTCTTGACCTTGATCTCGGGAAACTGCGGTTCGGTATCGACCTCGTAGCCCCAGATGTAACCTTCCTCCTTGAGGATGCGGGCGACCTCGACCTTCAGTTTCGAGTAGGGGGCGCGGAACTCGTCGTTGCGGGCACGGCTCGCATTCTTGAGGCGGATGAGGAAGTCGGAAATTGGATCGCTGAGCGGCTTCATGAGATGAAGTTAAAAATGGTTGGAACGGATGGGTGGAGGCTACGCGGCGGCGTCCGTCTGTGCCGCGGGCTTGCGGAACGGCATGCCGAGTTCGGTGAGGAGCGTCCGGGCGTCATCATCGTTGGTCGCGGTCGTCACGATCGTGATATCGAACCCGATGTTGCGCTTGATCTTCTCCAGCTCGATCTCCGGGAAGATCGACTGGTCGGAGACGCCGATCGTGTAGTTGCCACGACCGTCGAAGCTCTTGGTCGGAACGCCGCGGAAGTCGCGGATGCGCGGGATGGCCATCCGCATGAAACGGAGGAGGAAGTCCCACATCTGCGCGTTGCGCAGGGTGACCTTGACGCCGATCGCCTCGCCCTCGCGCAGCTTGAAGTTCGCCACGCTCTTCTTGGCCATCGTCACGATGGGCTTCTGCCCGGTGATGGCCAAGAACTCGGCGACCACCTCTTCCACCGCCTGCTTGCGGTCGGCCTCCTTGCCGACGCACGAGTTGATCACGATCTTCTCGATGCGGGGCACCTGGTGGATATTTTTGACGCCAAGCTTCTCCTTGAGAGCCGGGACAACTTTGGTCTTGTATTCGGTGAGCAGTGTCGGTTCCATGACGCGGAAGCGGTAAAGGGTTGGTGAGAAGACCTACTTCTCGGCCTGGGCGGCCTTCTTTTCGATGAGTTTGACGTTGGAGATGTGCACGGGACCCTCGCGCTC
>CAZKYJ010001073.1:0-1956 GCA_964556355.1 uncultured Verrucomicrobiales bacterium
ATCGATCTGCAAAAAGGCGCGCTGGCCGACTTCGCCGGCGGGGTGAGGCACAGCGTGGTCAGGCGCTACGATGCGGGGCCGGGCTCGGGCGCGCAGATCGCACCCGAGGAGAACGCGCTCGCCGGACTCGCGCTCGTGGGTGAGAGCCTGTTCCTCGCCGACCGCGAAGCCGGGGAGGTCCTCGTGATCGATGCGGGTTCCGGCACCCTGCAGCGGACGTTCGCGCTCCTGTCTCCCGTGGCGCTCGGCGCGCGGGGCGGGGAGCTTTTCGCCATCGCCGGTCATCGGCTCGTGCGCCTCGACCCCGCCACGGGGGCGGCCACCGCCATCGCGCCGCTCCCGGGGCACCCCTCCGGGCTCTTCGCGGCACCGGACGGGACGTTCTATATCGGAGACCGGGCGGATCAGGTCGTGCGTTCGTTCGACGAATCCGGCAATCAGGTGGCCACCTTCGGCACGCCGGGCGGTGTCGCCCCCGGAACCTACGACCCGATGCGCCTGCACAACCCGGCGGGGGTCGTCGCTTTGGGGGGACTCCTCTGGGTCACCGAGAAAGAACGCTGGCAGCCCAAGCGGCTTGCGGCCTTCGACCTCGGATCGCGCAACGTGGCGCGGGAGTTTTTCGGTCCGACGTCCTACGGCGCGCCCGGGGCCGGTTTCGATCCCGATGACGGCTCGCGCTGGATCGGCCAAGGCGCGCTCTGGGAACTCGACATGGCGGCGGGCAATGCCCGGCCGCTCGCCGTGCTCGGGGGCGAAACCGGCCGCCGCTCGACCTTCTGGCGGGAGGACGGGCGGACGTTTGTCCTCTCGTTCGACAAGGCGAGCTACGTCCAAGAGCTCCGCGCCGACGGCACTCTCAAACCGCTCGCCTGCTTCTCGTCGGCCCACCAGTTCGCCTACGGCCATGGCTGGCGTCCACCGGAGGCGTTCATCGACGCCTTCCACCGTGACTACCCCGACGTTGCCTACCGCTCGTGGAAAGACGGCGGGATCCAAAGCGGCAAACCGGGCCACGGCTACGGGATGCTCTGGGTCGACCGCGACGGCGACGGGGCGATGGCCGCGGGGGAGATCGAGTTCGCCACCACCGCGAAAAACCTGGGCGGCGCGGGGTGGAGCAACGATTTTCATGGTCTGACCCTGAGGGCGCCCGGCGAGGTCGACGGCCTTGGCAAAGTGCTCGTCACCTTGGAGCCGGATGGCTGGTGGCCGGGTGGCGCTCCCCGCTACCCGGCGCTCGAGGAAGCGGTGGCGGCGGCCGTGCCCATCGATCTGCCGGGATCGAGCGGGGTCGAATCGATGGTCGATCGCTTCGGCAACACCGTGCTCAACTCGGATCCTGAAATGCGCTGTTTCGCGCCGGACGGCACCTTGCTCTGGACCTACCCGAACCGCTGGAGCAACGTCCACGGATCCCACGACGCGCCGCTCCCCAGCACGGGCGAGCTGCAGGGTTCGCTCTTTTTCAGCGGCCGCGCGGCGCTCGACGAGACCTCGGACGTCTTCGTCGTCAACGGCAACCACGGGCGCGCCTTCGTCATGACGGGCGACGGATTCTTCCTCGACGAGATGTTTCCCGACGTGCGGATGATGACCAAGCCGCAGGCCGGCGGCATCGGCATCCTTGGTGGCGAGTGCTTCGGAGGCACCTTCGGCCGGGCGGCGGACACCGGGAACTACTACTTCCAAGGCGGTGGGATCGCCTACCGGATCTACCGGGTCGACGGGCTGGACGAGACGGTGCGGTCCGCGGGTGCCGTGTCCGTGTCGGCCGAACAGGTGACCGCCGCCGAGCGCAACCTCGCGCGCCGCATCGCCGCGGAGCGGAAGGCCCGCGTCGCCTCCATCCCCGCCGGCGATCCGGCGCCGGTGGCCGAATGGGAGCGCGGGGGCAAGTTCCCCGTCGCCGTCCGCGCGTCGATGGCCGACGGGCGGCTCCGTCTGAGCTACACC
>CAZKYJ010001074.1:0-1956 GCA_964556355.1 uncultured Verrucomicrobiales bacterium
CGCAGGTCCGACCCATGGTCCTGGTGGGCGTAGCGGGCCTTCTTGTCGGCGTGGCCCTCGGCGGCGTTGCCGTGCAGAACCTGAGACCTGTGCCGACGCCGTCGGTGACTCGCTTCTCCATCAAGCTCGCCTCGCCTCTCCTCGACACGATCGGCCCGCCCAAGCTCGCGATCTCGCCGGATGGCAAGACCGCGGTCTACGCCGGCGCGGACGGACTCTACCGGCGTGACCTGGAGCACCTCGATGCGCGGCCCATTCCCAACACCGAGGGCGGGACCACACCGTTCTTCTCCCCCGACGGGCAGTGGGTCGGATTCGTCGCCAACCAGCTCGCGAAGGTGTCGCTCGCGGGAGGACCGGCGGTGAAGCTCGCGGAAGCCTCCGTGCGCGGAGCGAGCTGGGGACCGGACGGCACCATCGTGTTCGGGGTGCTCGACTCAGGCCTTTCGCAAGTCTCGGCGTCCGGCGGCGAACCGCAAGCTCTGACCACACTGGCGGAGGGCGAGGACGGTCACTATCGCCCCCACTTCCTGCCCGGCGGCAAAGCCCTTCTCTTCACCATCTGGTCCGGCTCGCTCGAAACCGCGCAGATTGCGGTGCTCTCAATGGACACCGGCGAGTACCGAACGCTGGTCGGTGGCACGTGCCCGCGCTACGCGCCCAGCGGACACATCGTTTTCGCCAGGGAAGCCTCGCTCTGGGTGGTCCCTTTCGATCTCGAGGAGTTGGAGGTAACGGGCGACCCGGTACCGGTCGTCGAGGACTTACAGGTCGACATCGGGTTCGGCTCCGCGCAATTCGACCTTGCCGGAGACGGCACGCTGTTGTACGCGACGGGGGGAGCAACCGGCAACACTCGCACTCTGGTGTGGGTCAACCGGGAAGGACGCGAGGAGCCGTTGACCGCCGAGCCGCGGCCATACACCTACCCGCGTATCTCGCCCGATGGAACCCGTATCGCTCTCGAGGTACAGGATCGGGACGACGATATCTGGATCTGGGACATCGCCCGGGAGACGCTGACTCGGCTGACGTTCGACCCCGCGATCGATCGATACCCGGCGTGGACAGCGGACGGAGCGCATGTGGCATTCGGGTCTCGCCGCGGAGGAGGGTTCGAGAATCTTTACTGGAAGGCGGCCGATGGCGCCGGAGCGGTACGACGGCTCAACGAAAGCGAGAACACCCAGGTGCCACTTGTTTTTTCGCCGGACGGGCGCCTCGTGTTTCGAGACGGAGGCGGCGGAAACACTCAGGCCGATCTCGGGTTGCTGACCCTTGAAGGCGACTCGGAGCCGCTTCTCGCTACCGAGTTCGACGAGCGCAACGCGGAGATATCGCCCGACGGGAACTGGCTCGCCTACCAGTCGGACGCATCAGGGCAGGACGAGATCTACGTGCGGCCCTTTCCCGATGTCGACGAGGGCCGCTGGCAAATATCGAGAACGGGAGGCACACGGCCTCTGTGGGCTCCCGATGGAAGCGAGCTCTTCTACCTCCGTGGTGGAATCATGGCCGTCCCGATCCAGACGGAGCCCAGCTTCGCGGCCGGCAACGCGACAGTTGCCTACGATGGCGACGTCTTCGGGCGGGCGGCTGCGCCTGGGAGGACGTACGATATCTCGCCGGACGGCGAGCGCTTCTTGATCATCAAGCCGGTCGACATCAACAGGGAGTCGCCTACGGAATTGATCCTCGTCCAGAACTGGTTCGAGGAGCTGAAGCGGGCCGCCCCGACCGAGAAATGACTCATGAGGCGATTTTCCGCACCGAATAGATCCCGGTTCCCTACATTCTTGCTCACCCAGCCGAGCTTGTGTTTAGGCACAAGGTGTTCCAGCTTCTCAGAAAACAAGGACTACTCAGTGATGAGCGCATCGAACTACTCCTGTCTTGGAAAAGACACACAGGATTTTCAGTCGATAATTGGGTTACGGTCGATCCCAGCGATGAATC
>CAZKYJ010001075.1:0-1955 GCA_964556355.1 uncultured Verrucomicrobiales bacterium
TCCAAAAACTCTGGGGCGAGAAGCGCGCGAAGTGGGCGACCCAGGCCGCGGACGACCGGGGGGCCGTCGTCTTTCTCGGCGACTCGATCATCCAGGGCTGGGGCGACGACATGGGCGATGCTTTCGAGGGCATGAAAGTGGCGAACCGGGGGATCAGCGGCGACACCACCCGTGGGATGCTCATCCGCCTCGAGGACGACGTGCTCTCCCTCGATCCTGCCGCCGTGGTGCTCTTGCTGGGGACGAACGACCTCGAGGAGGGCGCGGATCCAGAAACCGTCGCCGGGAACTTCGATCTCATTCTGGGCGCGCTCGAGAAGCACGATCCCAAGATGCCTGTCGTCCTCAGCCTCGTCTTTCCCAGCTCTGCCAGCAAGAGCCGCCCGGCCGAGAAGATCAAAAAGGTCAATGGCCTCTACACCGAGATTACCAAGCGGTTCCCGCAGGTCACCGTCGTCGATACGTGGACGCTCTTCGCCGACGAATCCGGCGACGCCAAGAAGGCCGAGTTTCCCGACCTGCTCCACCCCAACGGCGCCGGCTACGCCAAGTGGGCGGCGTCGCTCCGCCCGGTATTCGCCACGCTCGGCCTGCTCGAAACCGAGGCTGACGACTTCGCCGTGGAAGACGGTTTCACCAGCCTCTTCAATGGCACCGACCTGACCGGCTGGGGGTTCCGTGAGAAGAAGACCCTCGAGCCCATCGAGGGATTCGAGGGACAGACCGCTAGCTCCGACGGCCGCTACGTGGCGGTGAACGGGCGCCTCGTCGTCACCACTCCCAGCGAGGGGCGGAAGATCGCGCAGCTCTGGACGACCGGGGAGTTCGGGGACGATTTTGTGCTCAAGTTAGAGTTTCGCGCCACCCCGAACGCCGACAGCGGAGTCTTCATCCGCAAGCCCCAGCTCCAGTGCCGCGACTACCCGCTGGCCGGCCCCTACCACGACCTGGAGAACTACAACCCCCAAGGCTGGAACGAGATGGTCGTCACGGTGAAAGGCAACGTCGCCCACTGCACCTGCAACGGCGAGGTGCTCGAGGCGGCGATGGAGCTCCCCGCCAGCGGCCCGATCGGGCTGGAGGGCGATCGCGGACAGATGGAGTACCGGCGGATCCGCATCAGCACCGGGGAGTAGCACGAATTCCGGCGGACGCCCCGGAGGCTGCGCCCGGCCGGCGTCTACCGCGCGGGCGATGCCCCCGGGAAACCCCCGCTTGCGAAACGGCGTAAAGCGCGTTTCTCTGGAGTTCCCCCGCAATCCCCCATGCTGTCAGTTCGAACTCCGGTCTTGCCTGCCGTGCTGTGTATGATCACCGCGGCGATTTCCGCTCCCATCTCGTGGGAGACCCCGTTCAATATCACTTCCGCGAACGACATCGATACCACGGGCATCTTCGTCGAGGCGAAAAATGCCACGAGCGGATCCGATAGCCCGTCGGTGAACCTAGCTACCGAGACGGTCGTTTTCCAGGCCATGGACTTCGGCATCGGTGCGACCGATACGGGAACGTTCTTCACCGGGGGCGGCGGCAGCACGGGAAACTCGGAGCTGGACACGGTACTGAACTCGCATGTCTTCTCCTCGAACCCGTGGAGCTTTACCCTAGCCGGCCTCAGTCCCGGCACCGATTACCAGATCCAGGTCATCGGTGCGGGGGATACCCGGGGATGCTGCGCCAGCCGCAACCAGCGGGCGGGGGACGGCGAATCGCCGGAGAACCTCAGCGGCGATTTCTCGCGCAGCGGGGTAGGGAGCGTCATCGGTACCTTCACCGCCGGCGCGACCAACCAGACCGTCACCCTCACGAACGGGACGGTCAACGGCGTCGATCCCGGCATCAGCGCCTACATCCTCCGCGAGACGACCCCGGCGCCGCCGCAGCCGCCCACCGATATCTCACTGTCGAATACCGACCTGCCTCCGAACCTCCCAGCCAACCGCACGGTCGGCGAG
>CAZKYJ010001076.1:0-1955 GCA_964556355.1 uncultured Verrucomicrobiales bacterium
CTCCCGGTAAGCATCGGATTCCGACCACCGTCGTGGCAGTGGATGCCCGGGGGTCACGTGTCCCTCAGGGTAGTCTTTGCCTGCGACGCTGGCATCGGCAGACCGGTTCCAGTCCTCGAGCTGTCCGATCAGTTCCGCCGCCCAACCGGGCGATGCGGACGCGAGGTTTTTCCGTTCGCCGGGATCGGATTCGAGATCGAACAGCTCGGGGGTGCCATCCTGCGGAACGATGAGTTTTTTGGTGCCGGCGACCAGCGCCGAAGCTCCCCGGTAGCGGAAAGGGATCGCGCGCGGATCCAGTTCGCCGCCATCAAAAAGCGGCACGAGCGACGTGCCATCGATCGGCGCAAGCATCGCCCGTCCGGGCAGCGCCGCGACCGCCGCCACCGTCGGGAAGATGTCCATGACCGAGGCGGGTACTTCCGTCGTGCGGGATCCTTCGATCCTCGCCGGCCACTCGACCACGCACGGGACGCGGATACCGCCCTCGTAGAGCGAGCCCTTGAACCCGCGGAGGCCACCGACGGTCTCCGGACTGATCTTCGGGAGGCCACCGTTGTCGCTGCAAAACCAGACGAGAGTATCCTCGGCAATGCCGATCGCCCGAAGCCCGGCGCGGAGGGTGCCGATGCTCCGGTCCATGGCGACGAGTTCGCCGTAGTGGGCGGATGACGGCGGATCGAGATCCGAAAAGCCGCCGGTATCGACCTCCGAGGCGCGAAACGGACTGTGCGGCGATCCGTACCAGATCACGGCAAGTGTCGGTTGCCCCGCGGCGTGTGCCCGGAGAAACGCGAGTGCCGCGGCGACGATGACCTCCGAGCCATCGCCCGAGAACTCCTCGAAGGTGCCCCTCCGGCTGAGAATCGGATCGACGTCGAAGAAATTGGTCGTCGAAAGCCATTCTTGGAAGCCGAATGCCCCCGGTCCATGGGGGTCGTCATTGAGGATCGGAACCCCGGGGCCGCGGAACCCGTCGAGGTGCCACTTCCCGAAATGGCCGGTGGCGTAACCAGCCTCACTCAGGGCTTCGGGGAGCGTCCTCTCCTGGAGGCGGAGCGCGAATCCGTGTTCATCGACCCCGCTGCGCTCGGGTGAACGTCCCGTCAGCACCGCCGCGCGCGTGGGCGAGCAGACCGGCGCGCCGGCGTAGAAGCGGTCAAAGCGCAACCCGTTGGCGGCCATGGCATCGAGGTGGGGCGTCTCCAGGACGGGGTGGCCGTAATAGCCCGTCTGCCCCCAGCCCATATCGTCAGCCATCACGAGGACGATGTGGGGCTTTTCGGCGGCGGCTGCGGTGACCAGCCAGACGGTGAGCAAAAAGGCGAGGGGTTTCATCGGATCGGTTTAGCTGAACCGCGAAAGGCCGAACTGTCCAATGCGGTGGAAAATTGCGGGTTTCGTCCTACACTCCCGCCCCATGTCTTCCCCAACTGACGACGTCCGGATCGACGCGATCCATCCGCTTCTCCCGCCGGCCATTCTCATGGCTGACCTTCCCGCCGGTAGCGACGAGACCGATTTCGTCTACCAGACCCGCCGCGAGATCGAAGCCATCTTGGACGGTCGCGACGATCGGCTTCTCGTGGTCGTCGGGCCGTGTTCGATCCACGATAGCGCCCTCGCTATCGACTATGCCCGGCGCCTCCAGCCCGCCATCGAGCAGCACGCCGCCGACCTCAAGATCGTCATGCGCGTCTACTTTGAGAAGCCCCGCACCACCGTCGGATGGAAGGGCTTCATCAACGACCCCGGTCTCGATGACAGTTTCGACATCAATCGTGGCCTGCGTCTCGCCCGCGAGCTCCTGCTCGAGCTGGCCACCATGAAGATCGCTGCCGGCACCGAGTTCCTCGATACCATCAGCCCGCAGTACGTCGCCGATCTCGTAAGCTGGGGAGCCATCGGCGCGCGCACCACCGAGAGCCAGGTCCACCGGGAGCTGGCCTCCGGCC
>CAZKYJ010001077.1:0-1954 GCA_964556355.1 uncultured Verrucomicrobiales bacterium
GTCGTCTACCGCCTCCGCGACGCGGGCAACACCCTCATTGTCATCGAGCACAACCTCGACGTCATCAAGTGCGCCGACCACGTCATCGACCTCGGTCCCGGCGGCGGCAAACACGGCGGCCACATCGTCGCCCAAGGCACCCCCGAAGAAATCGCCGCCACTCCCGACTCACTCACCGGACGCTATCTCAAAAAGCTCCTCGCCCGATCGTGAGCCCCAGCCCCCAAGTCCCTCATCCCAAAATCAAGACATGCCGAACAAATACAACGACGAGAAAATCCTAGTCATCACCCGCGCCGTCCTCGATGAGATTGGTAGCTTCCAAGGGATCGTCACCGACATCGACCGCTATCTCCCCCGCATCCTCGACCCCGCCAACAACTTCTTTCTCGACCGCGAGGCCGCCGAGGACGACCCATCCCACAAGCAGATCATCCCCTACTGTGTCTTCGTGGCCGGAAGCAAAGTGCTCACCTACACCCGGGGAAAATCGTCCGGCGAAGCCCGGCTCCACGCCATGCTCTCGATCGGCATCGGCGGCCACATCAACGCCAGCGACTACTCGGCCGAGCACCTCGGGAGGGAGACCTACGTGAACGGAGTCGAGCGCGAGATCGCGGAAGAACTCATCATTCCCGGTGAGCACAAACAAAAGATCGTCGGCATCCTCAACGACGACTCGACGAGTGTGGGCAGCGTCCATCTGGGAGTCGTCCACCTCTTCGAACTGGAGGGCGACCCCTCCGGCGTGAGACCGAACGAGGACGCCATCGCCAACCTCGAATTCATGGAGATCGAAACGCTCAAAGCCGAGTACGGGCGGCTCGAAACGTGGTCGCAGCTCTGCCTCGACGCACTACCGCAGTTTCTGGGATAGTCGAGGACCGCTCCGGTCGAACGAGGTGCTCGGACCCGGCACCGGAGAGCGAGAGCGGAGCCGGGGAACGGAGTTCGTCATCTTGTGAGCAAGCCCTCGTGGGCTCTGCTCGCGGAGCGTGCGGAAACGTCCTGCCCCGCTATTCCAGAGGGCGACGGCCAACCACTCGACCCCTGATTCCGAGAGCTGCGGGATCGAGAGCCGCCATCGGAACCCGCTCGAAACAGAAGACGTTTTCTAGCCGGGGAACCCCCGTTCACTTAGCTCGAGATCAAGGGGAACAGAGCCGTCGCCCCGCCTTTGACCCAGAGCTAGACCGCATGAGTCGTTACTTCTTCTTCGCCTTCTCCCGCTTCTTTTTCAGCTTCCGCTTCAGCTGCACCCAGTAGTCTTCGCCCGCGATGTAGCCGACGCAGTTCTTGCTCCCGCAGAGGCACGGGTGGTCCTCGTAGCTCTCGAGGTCGAACCCGTAGTTGAAGGTGATCTCCTCGCCTTCGGCGATGTCCCGGATGGCGATGACCCAGATCTTGCCCCGGAGGATCTGCACCTCGCAGTTCGGATCACAACTGTGGTTGATGAGGCGCGCCTTGTTCCAGCCGAAAGCCCCGTCGATGTCGTAGCGGTTGTTCAGTGTAAATAGATAGACGGCACCACCCCCGGTCTTTTGCGCCTTCTTCCACGCGCGGTGGCCGCGGCGCTCGGACTCGGCTTTGGTGACCTTCTCCCCGATGTACTGGATGACGCGGGTCCCGGCTTCGATCCCGGTGGTGGCGAAGACCCCCCGGGAGTGGATGCGCGAGCCCCGCACCTCGTAGAGCTTCTTGCCCGCCCGCTTGTCCGCGCGGACAAAAATCCGCTCTTTTTTCCCTTTTTTCTTCTTTTTGGACCTGGTCTCGGACGGCATGACCCGCTTTCCTACGCGATCAACCGCCGCAGCGTCAACGCGCTTTTTTCTTTTGGGCGAACAACCAATCGACCAGCCCTGGCGTCTGCCAGCCCGGCGTCCACGCGTTGTGCCCGACGCCCGCCAACTCGGTGTAGGTGACGTCGCCCCCGGCCGCCTCCAGGGCCGCGACC
>CAZKYJ010001078.1:0-1953 GCA_964556355.1 uncultured Verrucomicrobiales bacterium
GATATCGAGTGGCAAGGCTCGGCGTACGTGAGGTCCGGGTCCGAGGTTCTGGGCCATGTGTCCGCCGGGGTCATTGATGACGTGCCTTGGATGGGATGGAAGAACTGGGAGGCTCCAAGTGTTGTTGTCTACCAGAAGAATAACGGCAGCTATTCGAGCTGGGTAAGTAATAGCTACTCAAGTTGGGGTATCGTCGACCCACCTACATGGCAATACAACTCATCAGGGAGTACAGAGAGTGCGCTAGTTTGGACGGAGGTTCCATTAAGAGGATCAGATTCGAAGAGAGCTATCGAAGTGGAAGCGATTCCGAATGCTCAATTGAGTCGCGGTACAGAAAGTTAGGAGCGATCATGATTAGAAGAAAAAAGGCGTCGCTGGGGCTGATTGCACTCGTATCCACCGTCTTAGGCAGTTCGTGCGAAGCGGGCGATACACTCGAGCACACGGCTGCGGAAAGAGCGTTGGCGAGTGCGGGTTCTAACGAGTTAGCAGCTTTGGACGTTCCGGAGTCCGGTCTAGGCTTTCTAGCGCCTCGACACACGGCGGACGACGATTGTTCAACAGCTTCTTGCGCGGACGTATTTACGCCTTGTAGCTTGGCGGTTAACTCAGGGTCGGTTGCCCTCGTGGAGATCGGCGCGGTCGCTGGGCCGTTTCGTGCGGAGAGTTGCGAGGAAGACGCTTACAGCGCACCATATTGGCGCGTCAACATTTCGAAGGGATCAACGATCGCGGGTCCGGATCTGCAGACAATTGAGTTGAAATACCTACAGCGTGGCGTTGAGATGGGGTTGCAGTCAGGTGACCAGGCTTTGGTTTCTGTCCGCGAGTCGGGCGATGACATGTTCTTGGTGAGCTACGTGCGTCGCGCGACGGACTTTGGATCAGGCGATCAGCTGCTGGCGTTTCCCAGCGGTGCAAGTGAGTTGGCAGAGAGCTTCGAGCGCCTCGAAGCTGCTTTTGGGGAGCATTGCCCGGGGGAGAGCGCGTACGCAATGTCAGATGAGCAGTTCTACAACTGGGCGCATTTCCGATCGTGTAAGTCGGGTTCGTCGCCTAGGGAGGGAACTGACGAAAATGAAGAACCAATCTATCCAGATGGAGTCGCTGTTGATGACGCCCGTTAGGAATCCATTCTATAGGTCCCGGTTCGCCGTGATTTTGGTTACCGTTTTCCTCGTAGGATGCACCGAGTCAGGTGGTACCCGAGGGCAGGACAATCGTCCCGATTCCGGTGGGCCGGTTCCCGATCTAGGAGATGGCTCTGATATCTTCGACGGAGCATCCGATCTCGGCAGGGAACTGGGTCCCATGGATGGGGGATCGGATGGGGGCCGCGGCGACTTCGCTGATGCCAGTGCCGAAGTCTCCGACACGGGATTTTCGGACGTCGGAGAGCCGCCCTTCGAGAATATCTGCCACGCGTATTGCGCGATTTTCGAGGCTAATTGTGATGCGGAGTCGGCGTTTGACGACGATTGCTATCTAGAGTGCGATCCGTATTTCGGCGAGTCTCATCCTTGTTTTCGGTCGCCAGCGAAGTGCCCACAAATGGGGGATTCGTTGGAGTGCCGACTGTACCACGCCGCTGCGGCGGAGCGGAGTGGTGATGAGCACTGCGAGACGGCTGTTCTAGGGTCAGAGGTTGGGGCGTGCGCACCCCTGTAGGGGTTTCGGCGCGGGATCATGCCAGCTGTTGTGTAGCAAGAGTTTGATTGTCGGTGGCGACCACAGTCAAAAATCAATCGCGCATCGGAGTTAACGCCTTAGTCACGGCGAGGTGGGTAGACGTGTTCTCGGGCGGCATTGAACAGTGGATGGCCGAGCAACGTCCTCGACCGGACAGCGACCTCGAGCAGGCCGCCGGTTACACGCACAAACGACGATAGCGGTGCGCGGGCCACCCCTTTCGACCGGCTTCATCTTCGAGATCATGTGCTGGAGAAAGAG
>CAZKYJ010001079.1:0-1953 GCA_964556355.1 uncultured Verrucomicrobiales bacterium
CCATCCAAGTCCACCCGCGCGGCCCAGCGAGCAACGGCCGAAATGGAAATGTGGGGATCGCGGTGCGGGCAGTGATTTGCCAAAGCGCTTGACTTTACTTTGTAAACACCGACTATTGGCGCGTATGGCCGACCTAACGATCCCCGAAGACGATTCCGCCCTTGACGGACCGGAAGAACTCGAAGCATCCACCCAGTTCTTTGTCGCCAAAGACGAACAAGAACACGGGCCGCACGACGCGAACGAGATTCTCGCCATGCTCCAGACCGGCGAGGTCACTAAAAAAGATCTCGTTTTCTACGAGGGGCTGGGAGAGTGGAAGCCGATCGATGAGGTCTTCGAAATCCAAGAGACCCTCACCCACTTCATGGACGAGGGGCAGGAGCCCGAGGTCGTTGTCAAGGCCTACAATATCATCGCCGAGATGTTAGGCGGCGACGAGGAGATCTACTACATCGCCCACCAGCGGAAAAAGTTTTTGCGCGGCAACCGGGACGTCGTCTGCGTGACCAACCACCGTCTGATCATCGTGAAGCACCACCTCACCGGGCACGAGATCGAGGACTATCTCTGGAGCAATATCGTCAGCGTGCAGACCAAGGAGGGCATCATGGGCAGCGTCTTCGCCATCCGCCACTCGAACGACCACGTCTTCGAGGTCGATGGCATCCCCCACGCCCAGCTGGCCCGGCTCGTCCAGCTCTCACAAGAGCTCCGCGGCTAGGGCAGGCTTGGGCGCCCGCGCGCTTATTGGGCGATTTCTTCATCGCGTCCCGCCCTCGGGCGATCGGCCGCACGGCGCCGGATTTCGCTCCGAAACACCGGGGCCTGATCGGCGATGGCAAACTGGAGTTCGCCGATCCGCGCCAGGAGGTAGGAATCGCCTCCGGTGAGATTTTCGACCCGCTTCGCGAGGGCGTGAGCCGATTCGTACTCCCCCCGTGCCACATGGTAGTCCATGAATTTCAGGGGCAGCGCGGCCTCGAGCGGCGAAATCTCCTTCCAGTCCGTCAGCGCCTCGTCGAGGAGCAGCGGCGATACGGCACCGGCCGCCTCCACCCGCATGAGCAGGACATCCCGGTCTCTCTGGAGCTGGGGAGGCAGGGCGTGGTAGAGGTCCAACGCCTCGGAGTAGCGCCCCTGGACCACCGCTGCATTCAAGGCTCCGATCGATGCCATGTTCTCCACGAACAAGCGGGAATGCTCCACCTCCGCGGTCGGCTCATCGGCCCCGGGCAGGCTATCCGCCGCCAGGTGGAGAAATCCCCGGCGCGTGGCGTCCGAGATCGACTCGCTCAGGCCGACCAGATAGGTGTCCGCCACCTTGTAGCGACCGACCGCGTCCACCGTAAGCTGGTGCAGGTGGTAGTTGAGTTCTTCCTCGTGCGCCAGCCGGAAGAGAAGTCCCGAATGCCCGTTGATGGTACGCACCCGCAGAAACTGGTAGTGCCCGTCACCGAGCCCCTCCAGGGGACCGCCCACCGTCCATGCTTCGAGCGTGCCATTGACATAGGCCGCGCGAATCCCCTCGAGTGCGGGATCCTCCGGCGTCCCGGCCATGGCCAACGACATCAAGGCGTGCCCGTCAAAATACGGACGCACCTTTTCGGGGTGACCCGTCGTCACCGCCTTCTCGAGGCTTTCGATCAGTGCCACCATCATCGGTGATCGATCGCGAATCGCCTCCGCCATCTCGTCGGCACTCAGCAACCGAGTCGCTCCAAGCACGACCGCCGTCCGCTCGCTCCTCGATTCAGGATCCAGCGAGCCTGCCCACGCGGCCACCGCCAGCAGCGCCGTCCCCGAAATCACCGTCAT
Source organism: uncultured Verrucomicrobiales bacterium (assembly GCA_964556355.1). GTDB lineage: Bacteria > Verrucomicrobiota > Verrucomicrobiia > Verrucomicrobiales > DEV007 > CAZKYJ01. The sequence goes on from CAZKYJ010001079.1 coordinate 1,819, forward strand.
CCAACGCCACATCCGGATGCGGAATTTCTTTTTCTGTGCCCACACCCCAGAGATAACGGATAAAATCATGATTCCAGTAATTTTTAGCTGCTCAAACCTTCCGGTAACGAGTATCAATTATGATAATTGATACTA
>CAZKYJ010001080.1:0-1950 GCA_964556355.1 uncultured Verrucomicrobiales bacterium
CGCATGAGCGTGGCCAACTTCCAGGGCGAAAAGTTGATGTTGCATCTCTTCGCATCGTGGTGAGCGGGCTGTCGGAAGCACGTGCCCGGGTGGCATGCGCGCACCAGGCAGCTCGAGGCGGACGGCAAGCTCGTCGTCGCGGGGATCGTCGAAGAACAACACGGCGATCGCGCGGAGCTTTTCATGCAATGGAAAGAGATGGATTGGCCGATCATGGTCGATCCGATGAACCTTCTCGACGTGCGGGCGGTACCGACCACCCTCCTGATCGACGAGCGGGGGACCATCCGGTCGATCAACCCCGATGATGCCGCCCTCGGCACTTTTCTCGACACCGAGTATCCCGCCGACGGCCAACCTCAGACTCAGCCTCCTCGCGCGGACGAGGCCGTCGCCCATTTCCGCCGGGGCGTTGGGCTGAGGAGCCGGTACGATTCACCACAGCGAGAACCAGATGATTTCGCGGGTGCCATCAGCGAATGGTCGGCTGCGCTGGCGCTCGATCCCGGCCAGTATATCTGGCGCCGCCGCATCCAGCAGTACGGGCCGCGGCTCGATAAACCCTATTCGTTCTACGATTGGGTGCCCGCAGCCCGCGCTGCGATCATCGCGCGGGGCGAAGAGCCGGTCCCCTTGAACGTCGAACCTTCCGGCGCCGAATTCGCGACACCGGGAAGCGACCAACCGATACCGTCGCCGAATCTCGAGCACCCCGATCCCGATGGGAAGTTGCCTTCCGATTCCCTTCCGCTCGTCGCCGTGCAGGCCGTCGTCGTTCCCTCGACCGATCCCCGGTCGCTGGCCTATCGGGTTCATCTCAAATTCGAACCGTCGGTTGAGCGCCGGGTACACTGGAACAACGAGGCCGGGATCTCCCAGGTGCGAATCGACACGCCGGAGGGCTGGCAGACGGATGCCGCCGTGCGCCAGCTGGCCGACCCCACCCGCGGCACCGAAGCCGTGAGCGCCGGTGCCCGCCATGTCGAATTCGAACTGAAGCCCGCCGGAGATGCCGCGCCCACCCCGATCACGTCACTGCCGTTCGCTGCGTTCTATTTCGTATGCGAGGACGAAAACGGGACGTGCCAGTTCTTGAAGCAAGAACTCGAGATCCCATTCAACGAGTGAGAGCGCTCGTGCGCGCCAGGCTCTCGGGTACGCCCGAGACAACAAAAACAAACGCGAACCCAATGGCCAATTCATCGGAGTGCCCGGATCGGGGCTTCCGGGAGTCAATGGCTGGTTCGTTCCATCGGCGGCACCCCCAACCGAGTGTCACCCGGAAGACAGGCAAGAACAACTACCTCCTCGATGGCTTCTCCCGTTCCCAAGACAAGTTAGAGTCCTGGAACGAGAGATTCGCAAAAGAATCAGAGCTTCCGACAATGCACTCCTCCGAGTGCCCCTACGAAGTTCTCGCAAAGCGCATTCGAGCACGTTCCAAATTCAGCGGAAGAAACGACGACAATATCGAAAGCATGCAGTGGAGATTCGACGTCTTCAAGGTCGAGAACCGGCCCGTCGTCGAGCTGTTTTTGGGCGAGACAAAGGGTGTGGGCATTGATCCCAGTCCGAGCCTCCAGGTTGTCTTCCCCCTCATGGAAAGCGGTCCCGCGGAGCTCACCGAAAACGATGTCGTCACCACGCCACCAACTGAAAGAGCAGCGCTACTCAATGCTCATTGCAACAGCTCGGATCCGTTCTTCGCCTCCTTCCTCAGGACGGATTTCGTAAGCTGCCCCCAAGTTTCCGCCATCCTGGGAGCCTGGGCTTGTCTTGACAGGAGACGGTTGTCAACCAACTAGTTTGGGAAGTGCCTCGGAGTGGATCGGGTGATCGCCGATGCGACGCTCGGGTGTCGCACCCCCGGCGCCCCAGTTCGAACTCGATGCACCCTAAGAAGCAATCTATCAAAGCAGGTAGGACGGTTGCACTCCTGTCGGTAGCCTT
>CAZKYJ010001081.1:0-1945 GCA_964556355.1 uncultured Verrucomicrobiales bacterium
TTGATTCGCACCGCGCCGTCGAGCAGCGAATACTCGGTATGCAGGTGGAGGTGGACGAACGAATCGGAGGCGGCGGCAGGCATCGGCGCAGCCTAGACGGCCCGCCGGACGGCGCAAGATGGAACACGGATTTCCGTGCGCTGACGACGGGCTCCCACCGGGCCGGGCAAGCCCCGCCGACGCCGGCCGGATGCGAGGGAAAACGCGTTTCCTATCAGAGGTCTTCGATCTCGGTGAGTACCACCGACGAGTTGTTGGTCGTGGGAATATCCATTGCCGTCTCTCCATTGTTCATGGTGACAGCCATGGTCATCGCAATATCCGCCCGGCGAACGACCCTCTCGGCAGGATCATAGAAGTACGATCCCTTCATCGTGCCGCCCTTCACCCCGATGCTAGTGGAGCCCGCTTTCGCCTCACCGCTTCCCGTGCTGATCGTGCCCTCAAAATCCACGCGCGCCAGGTCCTTCGTGGCACCCTCGGGCGTCTCGAACCCGACGAAGGTGTGTTCCACCGACGTCGTCAGCGTCCCGATCTGGGGGACTTCCACGGGGCGCACCGTCTCCCACTTCGCCCCCGGGTCTTGGGCCTCCGGAGGATAGTCGTTGTGGACGAAATCCTTGGCGAACCGCTCGATCTGGCCGCTGGCCATGCCACCGCCGCCCATCATGGCGCCCAGTCCCCCCCCCTGCTTCGGTGGCGCGGGCTTGGCACTAGCCTCGGATTTGACAAAGTTGTCGTCCTCATCAAAAACGAGTGCCGTCTCCTCGCCCATCAAACTCCCGAAAATCCCACTCACCAAAGAGTTGCTCCCATCGGGATCAGCAGAATCGTAAGTCAACTCCTGACCGAGCATGTTGACGTTCGCGCGCACCCGCTCCGTCTTCCCGACGACCCGCTTGGTATCCCCTTCCCCAGCCAGGGCGGTGAGCGAAAGAGTCGTCACCATCTCGGACTTCTGATCCATTTTCATTTCGCCCATCTGTACGGCCATGGAGCTCTCCACCGTCTGCTCTAGATGGTAGCGCTTCCCCACTGTGTAGGTCGGGTCGAAGGTAACGGCATCTTCCGCCCCGGCGATGGCGACGAGACCGAATACGAAAGGGGCGACGGTGAGTGGGAGCGGAAGGCGGTTCATGGCGTACCCAACCACAAGGCGGGTGCAGTGGCAACGGCGATCAAAGACCGCCCGCCGGGCAACGGCCCGACCTTCCGTTCGGCGCACAACCCCGCGGGCAGGTCCGGGGTCGATTTCTTGGCAGGCTCGCGTTGAATAAGACGACAAGTGCACCAATCGTGGTGTAACGGTTCCAACCGCCAGTCCACCGTTCGAAATCATCAAACCCACCAGCAAGACCATGAAAAAAATCGAAGCCATCATCAAGCCCTTCAAACTCGAAGACGTCAAAGAGGCCCTCTCCGAGATCGGCATCCAAGGAATGACGGTGACCGAGGTCAAAGGCTTCGGACGCCAAAAAGGCCATACCGAGATCTACCGGGGCAGCGAGTACACCGTCGATTTTCTCCCGAAGGTGAAACTTGAGATTGTTGTGGCCGACGACCTCGCCGAAGCCGTGGCCAATGCCATCGTCAGCACAGCCAACACCGGCAAGATCGGGGACGGTAAGGTTTTCGTCTCCTCGGTCGAGGAAGCGATCCGGATCCGGACCGGCGAGAAAGGTGCCGAGGCGGTATCGACCAGCGGCGCGGTCGGCGCCTGAGGGAGGATCCTCCCCGAGAATACGCCGCGCGCACCCTCGTCGGGGCAGCGCTTTTCTGGGCGATCGGGCGGTGACCGGCGATACGTCTTAGGGAAACTCCGATTGGCTGAGGGACTCTGCGCATTGACACGCCTGCGCCTTCCGACCATGGGAACCGGATGCTACCGCCCGCGCCACCCACCACCGACCCGACCCGCATCTACCGTTACCGGGACGGGCTCTAT
>CAZKYJ010001082.1:0-1943 GCA_964556355.1 uncultured Verrucomicrobiales bacterium
CCTCCCCCGCGCCCCCGATGGAGAGCGAGAAGACGTCCGCCGTCCCTTGGACAACGCGATAGGCGATCGTGGCAGTCTCGTCCCAGCCCCCCTCGCCGACCACGACTTTCACTTCCGCTCGGGCGCTGAAGAACAGTGGCGGCGGCGTGTCCCGCAGCCCGTGCGCCTCGATCACTAGCGAGCCGCCCTGACCGTGGACGTGCGCTGCCATGGACAGCACTAACATCATCATACTGATCGTTTTTTTCATCGTGTCTCCTTTCGTGAATTATTGTTCCAGCCGGCGGGCGACCTCGATCATCTCGACCAGTTGCCCCACGCGCCCGCTCTCGGGATAGGACTGCCGGAGGGAGGCACCCAGCCCTGCAAGCTCCTCGAGTTCGATCGGTCCGGCCGCCGGGCCGCCTTTGAGCCGCTGGCCGAGCAGCGCCGCCGCACCCGCCAGGCGCAGTGCCGCCGGGGCCTCGTCGAGACGCGGGGCGCGCGCCTCGTGGGGAATCGCCCACGAGCGCTCCACCATCTCCTGCGCCGCCATGTCTTGGAACCGGACCCAGACCCGACCGACCTCGCCCGCCCCGTCCGGGATCACCTCGATCTGGTAGACCGCCACCCCGGCCTCGGCCGCCGCCATCTCGGCGGCATCAACGCTATCATCGCGGAAATCCTCTTTGTTGAGCCGGTGTTTTTCGAAACCGAGGAGCTTGTAGCTGCGCACCCGCTCGGGGTTGAACTCAACCTGTACCTTGACGTTGCGAGCCGCCGGGCGCAGCGCTCCGGCCAGCTGCCGAGCGAAGCCGGCGTCGGCGTCCTCCGGGCGGTTTAGGAAATAGTAGCGCCCGTCGCCGTCGCGGGTCAGCGCCTCGAGGATCTCGTCGTTGAGGCCCTCCGCCCCCACGCCACACGCGTCGAAGGCGATGCCCTCCTGCCGGAGACCCACGACCATCTCGCGGAGCTCATCCGGGCGGGCGTCACCGAGGTTCGCGGCGCCGTCGGTCATGAGCACGATCCGGTTCATGCCACCGTCGAGGAACTGCCGCTGCGCCACCTCCCGCGCCAGGAGCATGGCCGCCTCCAAATTCGTGCCCCCCTCGGAAGGCGCCTGGGCGACCCGCCCGACCAGCTCGCCGGCGCGGTCGCCCGCCAGGCGGTCGGCGATGAGCCGCGGCGTCCGCGCAAAGCCGATGACCGTCACTACGTCGTTCGCCGTGAGGTGGGAAGCGAGCGCGCCCATCGCCTTTGCCACCGACGCCTCCCGGTCGGCCCGTTCCATCGATCCCGACTTGTCTAACAGGACCGTCAAACGCAGCGGGACCGACGACGATCGCCCCGCCGCGGCCGTGCGCATCGAGACGCGCAGCAGGTTACGCTGTTGCAAAAACGGGTGGGCGGCCTGGCCAGTGCGACAGCCGACTTTCTCATCCAGCGACACGGCGGGATCTCCGTAGTCGAAGGCATTGACGAACTCTTCGATGCGCACCTTCTCCCGTTCCGGCCAGGTGCCGGAGTCGAGGAGCGCGGCGGACGCCAGCTTGAAGGACACGTCGCTGACGTGGAGCGAGAACGTGGAGAAAGGCTCTTCGGCGACCGACGTTTCGTCCAGCGGCTGACCCGGGGCATCGTATTTTACGAAGCCCGCGATCTCGACGACCGACGGCACGGCATCGAGAGCGACCGTCGCACCGTCCTCCACCGTGAAGGCCAGTGCCTCCGAATCGCTCGTGAACTTGCGGTTCTCGGAGACGACGCCCTCCCCGGTCATGACGCTGATCGCGCCGAAGTCATCGCCAAACGCCAAGCCCGGGGCCGCCGGTCCTGTGATCGGTGCCGCCGGTGCCGCCGCCGGTGCCGGTGCCGGTGCCGGTGCCGGTAGCTCGGGCGCGACGGCGAGAAGATCCGAGGAGTCCCTGGTTTCCAGCTCTTTGACCTCGGCGAGCACCGTCACT
>CAZKYJ010001083.1:0-243 GCA_964556355.1 uncultured Verrucomicrobiales bacterium
ACGGCTCGATGACGATGCTGGGGCAGGCGAGGACCTCAAGAGGCTTTACGATCTCTCTCCGTCGGACGGGGACATCGCGACGCAGCTCGAGGAGCGCTATCAAGCCCGGGGAGATCATCGAGGGCTCGTTCAGCTCTACGAAGACCAAATCCTCCGCGGGCGCGACCAGGTCGCACGCGCCGAATTGGCGCGCAAGGTCGCTCTGCTCTGGCGGGATGTGCTCAAGGAGCCGCGCTACACGGC
>CAZKYJ010001083.1:253-1938 GCA_964556355.1 uncultured Verrucomicrobiales bacterium
GACGCCTGGCGGCGTGTCCTTCGCATGAACTCCGGCGATGAGGAGGCGAAGGAAGGCCTTTCGAAGGCCAAGCAAGCGATGCGAAAGGTTTCGGTGAAAGACGTTGCCGAGGCCGAGGAAAGGACCCGGAAGGAGGTCGAAGCTCGCCAGGCGAGGGAGGCCGAAGAGGCGCGGCTGCGCCAGTCTGAGCGCGATGCCAAAGCGCTCGAACTCAAGGCCCGGCATTCGAATCCGCCCCCCCCAGTTCCTGATGATGTTGAGGCCTCGAAAACCGAGAGTGAGACTATCGACGCCCCCCCTCCACCGCTCGAGGATGCCGCTCCGGTAGAAGCTCCCGTAGAAGAGCCTCCCGCGCAGGTCGAAGAACCCGGCTCGGAGCCGGACGAAGAGGTGGAGCCCTCCAACGAAACAGACGTCGGCAAAGAGAAACCAGCCGAGGTGGACGGGGAACCCGACTCGGACGCGGCGAACCGACCCGATCTCGAACAGCCGGAGGAAGCAGAGAGTTCCGCCGAAGAAACGACCATCGAAACCGCCACAATCGAAGCAGATCCCAAGGAGGAACCCTCTGAGGCAGCTGGTGACGAAGTCGTTGGTGAAGGTGAGGAGGAGTCGTTCGCCGCGAAAGAGTCTGGCGAGGATGCGCCTGAACGCGAATCGCGCGTTTCGGAAGAGCCCGATACGGAGGAAGTCGAGATCCCTTCGGAAGAGCCCGATACAGAGGAAGTCGAGCTTCCGTTCTCTGAAGAGTCGGGTGAGCTGGAAGACGACGTCGACGCGGAAGAACTTGTCGACGTCGGCGACGACGACCTCGCTGCGGCTGGCGATGTAGGGGGAGAGCCCGGTGCTCCGCCTCTGCCGCCTTCGCGTTCCAGTGGGCCGCCTCCACCACTGCCACCGTCGGCTTCTCGGCCACCGCTCCCGCCGCCGTCCGCGGGGTCGTCGGGCCACCCAGCTCCGCCGCCCGCCCCGTCGGCATCGCTACCACCGCTCCCGCCATCCCTTGGCGGAAAGCCCTCGGCGCCACCGGCCGCAGGTGGCAAGGCACCCCCTCCCGGGGGGAAGCTGCCGCCTCCTCCGCCTCCCATGTCCAAACGGCCACCAGCCCCCCCTACGGCCGCAGCTGGCGGAGACAAGCGGAAGGTCCCTCCTCCGCCCGGTAAGAAGCCCCCCCCTCCGCCCGTCCCGCGGAAGTGATCTGGAGCCTGTTCAGGCGAACTGGAGGCGGCCGTTGGTCGCGTCCAGTATCGCTTGGATTCCGTGAACGAGGGGTAGGTTCCGAGAGCCGTGCCCCACTGGCAGATCGGCCGCCACCGGAATTCCGAGTGGTGTGAGGCGACTCCGCAACACGTCCTCGACAGGTACGTTGAACTTGCCCGCGGAGCAGTCGTGGAAGTCTCCCAGGACAATCCCGGCAACGTGCTCGAAGTGACCCCCCGCAAGGAGCGAGGTGAGCATGCGATCGACGCGATAGCTCGTCTCGGTTACATCTTCCAGGAATAGAAGTGCGCCCCGCGGCACCTCGAGCCGTCGCGCGGCTGCCTCAGCGAAGAGAACCGTCAGGTTGCCGCCAAAGAGCGCGCCATGGGCCTCACCCGACACCCAACAATCGAGGTTGTCGATGGCAGGCACGCGCTTACCTTCGAGCAGCGAGAAAAGAGAACTGAGCTCCCAGTCAGTTGCGC
>CAZKYJ010001084.1:0-1936 GCA_964556355.1 uncultured Verrucomicrobiales bacterium
CCCTTCCCAAAGTTCGCGCACCGCTCCCTCGATGTAGCTCTCGGCGAACCCGGAGTAGGGACGCTCGACGACGTTGTAGAGCCCCCAGTAAACTCCGTTGATGTAGATATGCAGGTAGCGCCCGTGCGACGCGGGCTGCCCCAGCGCCAGCTGGGCGCGGCGCCCGAACTCGTCCCGCGCATACTGCGGTTGTCCCCCGGCCGCCGCCCACTGCCAGCCGTCGTTCGACTCCATGCGGAAGATGAGCGTCTGGAACTCTTGGGCGACCCCCGGTTCGTTTCCGAAGAGCGGGTAGCTCAATTTCCCTCCGCCACCCGTCGGCAGGTTGTTCGTCCCGTACTCGGACTTGAAGAGCACGCGGAACGACTTCTTCCGGGTCAGCCCGAAGCTGCGGAAAGCCCCCCCCTGGATGCGGATGGCGCAGTTCTGCTGGAAGTTCCCCCCGCCAGCCGGGTCGGCCGGATCGATCAGCTCCAGCGAGGTGCGGCGCTCCCACGCCGTGCCCGACGACTGGGGGTTCGTGTAGATACCACTACTCCCGAACATATCATCCGCATCGAGGGCGATCGAGAGGCTGGGCACGGTCGTCAGGTCGTCGGCTATGGTCGGATGGGTGGCCGGATTGACCGACGGATTGTTATCCATCCCGTAGTACTGGTTGGTGAAGCTGGGGAGGCCGTAGGTGCTTTGCGTGTTGGCCTCGGTTTGCGCAAGCACGCTGTCGACAAAAATGTAGGTGTGGGTATCGACGTTGGTCGGCTCGAAGCCAGCGCGGTAGGCCAGCGCCTTCACGGGCATCGCCCGGTCGACGGTGATCGGGCCGTTGTAGATGGTGCCGACGGTTTCGCTGGGCCACGAGCCATCGGTGGTGTAACGGATGGTGGCACCGGGTGTCGCCGTGCTGATGACGAGGTCGAAGGGGGTCTCGTAGAACCCGCGATCGATGCTGAATTTGGTGTCGGCCACGAAGCCGAGCACGCCGCCGGTGGCATCATTGGCCGCGCCCGGAGTGGGGTTCTGCATGTAGCCTATCTGCACGGGATCACCGAAGAACCCGTAGGTGACACCCGCGCGCTGTGGGGGATAACTCGCACCTCCGCCCGAAAATTCCGAGACCACGGTGCTGCCGTCCGCCGCTACCAATGCGACATACTCGCCGCCCGCCGCGAGCGCGAAGTTCGTATGGAGGTTGGCACCATCGGTCGGCCGGCGATCCTTCGAAGATGCGAAGATCACGAGGTAGGCTCCCCCGCCAAGTGAGATATCCGGGATCTGCCACTTGGTCAGGTTAGAAGGATCATCAGTGAGGAACCAACCGTTGAGATCCACCGTGCCCCCGTCCGGGTTGTGGAGCTCGATCCAGTCGGGCGTATCACCGTCCTCGTCCGCGAGGGAGTTCCCCGTATTATCCGCGAGGAACTCGTTGATGCGTATGGAAGAATCGACGACCGTCAGCTGGAAAACCCCCTCGATACTCAGTCCGGAGAGATCCGTGCTCCGCACCCGCAACGAGAGCACCGAACCGAGCCCCGGCAGATCCATGGCCACTTCGAGAGCCTCCCCGCTGACGGCGAAGAGGCCGTTGTCCGCGTCGCCCACACCCGGGACGAGCGCGTAGCTGTGCGAGTCGCTGCTGTTCGCATCGACGGTCGAAAACGTGCCCACGGTACCGCCGACCGGGGTGGTTCGCAGGACGGTGGTCGCCCCGAAATCGAGGGCGGTCGGCGGCTGCGCCGCCTCGACGTTGAGGGTGAAGGTCTTCTCGAAAAACAATCCGCCGCCATCCGTCGTCCGCAGCCGGATCTGGTAGCTCGTCCCGAACCCTCCAAGCATCGCGGCGGATTCCAAGACGCCCCCCGCGCCGATGGCGAAAAGGGCGTTGTCGGGAAAGCCGGCACTATCGACCAAGGAGTAGGTGTGGGTATCTCCGCTGTTG
>CAZKYJ010001085.1:0-1935 GCA_964556355.1 uncultured Verrucomicrobiales bacterium
GCTCCAGTTTCTCATCGACGCCGGAGACCGTCCAAACGTCGCCGTCGATGGTGCAGACGACGGCGGTGCCGTCGGAGAGAAAGTCGTTGCCCGCGAGGTAGAACGGCGTGCCCCAAGGGTTCTCGTAGGGGACGGTGATGGTGTCGATGGCGTAGGCGCCGTCGGCCTCCCCCAGCGCACCGCGCGTGACGAGCGGCGCCGGCCAGAGCTTTTCGCCGCCGGCGATCAGTTCCTGGAGAGCGACCGGTGCGGGAGGCGCCGGCGCCGATGGGGCGAACGCGACCCGCAGCGCGAGGCGGCGGACGCTCTCCAGATCGATCCTGACGATGCCGCCAGCGGTGCGTGGCTCCACTTTTCCATCACCCGACCACGAGAGGGTGATGCCCCCCACTTCGACCGTGGAGGCATCCGTCCGCCTGATGCCCCCATCGGCCCGGAAGAGGCGGAGGGATCCCGTGAGGGGAACTTCAAATTCTAACATCCGCACCAAATCACCACCATCGGCCCACGGGTGGTCGAGCACGGCGGCACCGCCCACCGAGTAGGAAAAGACGGCCCGACGACCGGAGCGATAGGTTCCATAAAACTCGAGATCCTCGGTTTCCCACCCCGCGGCGTTGTCGGCGGTCAGCAGGATCTTCCCTTCGGGGCGGATGCCGCCGAGAAATCCGAATCGCCCCTCGTCGAAGCGGACGAAACCACCCGCCCAAGCGCCCTGGATGCCTCCGGTGAGCGGGTCGAAACACACCGCGAGCGCACCGTCGTCGCCGAGCCGGGCGGCCACGGCCTTGGGCATCGGTTTGCCGAGACCGTGGAGGACGCCCGCGTAGACCGGGCCGAGATCCATGGCATTCAGCGAGCCGTCACGCCAGTCGGTGTCGTCGCGCCGCCCCCAGTGGCCGAAACCGCCGCCGTCCACGCCGGGGAAGGGAGGGAGGACGTCGGGGTGCCCGCCCGCCGCAAGGTAGTGCTCAGCCTCTTGGGCGTAGAAATCGGCGAGGCGATCGGCGTTGTAAGGATGGCGGGAGATCGGGTCGTTTGCCCCGGGTGCCGGCCCGCGCCTCGGGCTGAAAGCGCCCGCGTTATCGCCCGCCTGATCGCCTCCTTCCGGATCGTCTAGGCTCCAGATTCGGATGGTGAACTCGTCGGGTTCCAGCGCGGCCGATGGCGGGGTGGTGAAATCGCGCCGACCACTGGAGACGCGGAGTTCGTCGATCAGGCCGTCGCAGCCGATGTTCCCCTCGACGAGCCGTCCGATGGCGAAGCCCCCTGAGACTGGGGTGCCCTGCAGGGGCGCCGCCGCTCGCGAAAGGACCTGCTTCCCGTCGATGAACAGCGAGACCGAATCCTCGGCGATGACCGCGGCGAGGTGGTGCCACCGCCCGTCGCAGACATCGACGGCCGCCCGGAAGTCGCCTCCCCGCCCCGGCAGATAGAGGGCCAGGGTCCCGCTTCCCGAGTGGGTGTAGAGTTCCCAGTGTTCCGCAGAGGCCTTGGTATCCGAGGCGGCGAGGATGTTGTAGTTCGATTTCGAATCGAGCCGGGCCCAACACTCGACCGACACCGGCAGCGTGCGGAATTCTTCCTTGCCGGGAACGACGATGCCGCCGGCTCGCGCGTTGAGCGCCCTCCCGAACTTGCCCGCCACGAAAGCATCTCCGGAAACCGGCCCGGCGCCCGGCGAGGCCAGCGAGGTCGGATCGGCCTCGGGGAGATCGGCACCCGCCGCCCACAGGGTTCCCCGCCGGAGCAGCTCGGCCGTTCCCGCCGCCCGGACCGATCGTGGCGCGTGCCCAAGCAGGGATTGGAAGACCCTCCCGTCGCCGTAGTCGTAGGCGAAGGCCAACGGCTCGTCGCGCCCCGTGACCTTGGAGCGCGCGGTGACGAGGGGCTCGATGGGCAGCTCGCCCTCCTGGTTGAAGTAGAGTTCGTCGG
>CAZKYJ010001086.1:0-1934 GCA_964556355.1 uncultured Verrucomicrobiales bacterium
GTACCTCTACCGGCCGACGAAGCAGCCGGAGCGCGAGGGGCAGGCCGCCTGGGGGAAGGTGCTGACGACGTTCTTTGGGGGCTCGATCCGCGACGGTCTCGCGGCCTACTTCAGTGACCCTTCGGTCGAGCTGAACGAGAAGGAGTTCAAGAAGATCGAGAAGCTGGTCAAGGACGCCCGCCGCCGGGCGAAGGGGGAGGGGAAATGAGTGCGGTGGCCGCCGAGATCGATCGGCTTTTTGCCCCGCACTGGCCCTGGCTGATGAGTTCGCTGCTCAAGACAGCGTTCTGGTTGGCGCTCGCCATCGTGGTCGGATGGGCCATCCGCCGGAAGTCCGCCGGGCTGCGCCATGCCGTCGCTGCCATAGCCGTCGTGGTGGTGCCCGCGATTTTTATCGTCAATCTCTCACCGGTTCCGGAAGCCGAAGGGTGGCAGGCGTTGGCCTATTTCCAGACGGCTTCGGCGACGATGGTGGATCGGGGCGAGCGTTCATCCTCGGGAGACCTGATTGCGGTGGCGTCCCTGGGCGCCCCCTCGGTCGAGGCTGCGCGGTCGTCGGGCGGAATCTGGAAGGGCGCGGTCGTGGGGCTCTGGGCATTGGGCTTGCTCATCGGTGCAGCAAGGCTCCTCCTGCGGTGTCGTCCACCGCGCTTCGCGGGCGAGGTCCGGGAGAACGCCGCGATCGTGGACTGCCTCGATCGTGAGAGGCGTGCGCTCTCCCTGCGGCGGAGGCCGCGGCTCGAGCTGGTGCCCGAAGCGGTTCCCATGACCTACGGGCTGCGGCGTCCGGTGATCGTGCTTCCCGCCGACGCGATGTGGTGGAACAACGATCTTCTCGTCTCTGTCCTCCGGCACGAACTCGCGCACGTCCAGCGCCGGGACATCGCGTGGCTCTTGGCCATCCGGATCGCCTTGCTGGTGGCCTGGCCGGTTCCGCTCGCCTGGGTGCTGCGGCGCCAGATCGAGGAACTTGGCGAGCAGGCTTGCGATGACGTGGTGCTCGCTCGCGGCCAGGCCTCCGATCTCTACGCGAGCCATCTCCTCGCACTCCTGCCATTCAAGGGCCGGGCAGTGCCCACGTTGGCCTTGCCGGCCATCGGGTCGGGTGGGCTGGTCGCGAGGTTCCGCCATCTGCTGGACGAGCGCGTTCACCGGAGCCCGGCCTCGGGCAGGATGGTTCTGCTCATGGCGGTCGGGGCTTTGGCGATGGCGGTGTCGGGCACCCTGCTCGTTGGCTGTGCCGGCCATCGTCCGGTTCCTCTGATCGCGGAGGGGCAAAGCCCCGACCGTCCGCCGGAGGCGCTCCCACCGGTTTCGGTGGACGCACGCCTCCTCCGCGTGGAACTCAAGTATTTCGAAATCTCCGCCCCGGTCGATCCGGTGGGCGAAGTTCGGGCGTTCTCATCCGTTGCTGCTGGGGAGGTTCTCTCGCCCACCGACGGATGGAGACTATTCCCCTTTCCCCATCGGCGAGGTGTCGATCGCATGACGGCACCCAAGCTCGTCGTCCGCGGAGGGCAGGAGGGAACGATCGAGGTGGTCCGCGAGTTTGTCTATCCTACGGCCTACCTGAGCAGTGCGGCGACGGGAGAGGTCGTTCCCGACGAATTCGTGACGACGAAGACGGGCGTCTCGGCGACGGTGACCGTGCGTCCCACGAAGGATCCCGACAAGATCGATGTCGATTTTTCATCGTGGATTCGAGAGTTCATCAAGTTCGTTCCGCACCCCGAGTTTCCTGGCGGGAAGCAGCCGGTTTTCTCGACCAGGGAGCAATCCGTTGATGGCGTGATTCAGAACGGGAGCTTCCTCGTGCTCGGCCGCAGGGCGGACACCCAGCAAATCGAAGACAGCGTCCCCGTGCTGCGCGACATCCCGGCCGTCGGCCGCTTGTTCCGGAGCAAAAGCGAGCACCGCTTCGAGCGTCTTGCCGC
>CAZKYJ010001087.1:0-1933 GCA_964556355.1 uncultured Verrucomicrobiales bacterium
TTGACGAGCCCACCCGCCGGATCGACGTGCCGACCAAGGCGGCGATCTATCGGTGCCTCGATTCCTTGCCCGAAGATGGCAAGGCGCTGGTCGTCGTCTTCGCGGATCTCGTCGAACTCATGGCGATCAGCCACCGCATCCTCGTGCTGTCGGACGGGCGTATCGCCGGCGAGTTCCATCCGGACTCGTGGACGCAGGAATCGATCACCGCCGCTGCTTTCAGTGGCTATCTTGACAAGTCGGCATGAACTGGAAGCGGATCGCCACCGACTACGCGCCGCTCGTCGTGATCTGGATCCTGTTGCTCCTTCTCTTCGGGGCGCTGAGTGACCGGTTTCTCACCGCGCGCACCTTCGCCACGCTCGCGGGACAGGTGCCGCCTCTGGCCATCATCGCCGGTGGCATGACGCTCGTCCTTATCGTCGCGGGGATCGACCTCTCGGTCGGGTCGGTCCTCGCGCTCTCCAGCGCCGCGCTCGGTGTCGCGCTGGCGGACTGGGGCTGGTCCCCGCCGCTGGCGATCCTCATCGCCTGCGCGGTAGGAACCCTGGCGGGCCTTATCAACGGGGGGATCAGCGTCCTCCTTCGCATCCCGTCGTTCATCGTGACCTTGGGAATGCTGGAGGTGGCGCGTGGGCTGGCCTACCTGACCACGGACTCCCAGACAAAGTATCTCGGTGACTCGTTGGAATGGCTCATCCGACCCGTCGCCGGGATCGGGCTGCCCCTCTCGTTCCTCGTCGCGATCGCGGCGGTGGCCAGCTGCCAGTTCGTGCTTTCCCATACGACGTTCGGACGGTATCTCGTGGCCATCGGGACGAACGAGGAGGCCGTCCGCCTGGCGGGTGTGCGCACGGCCGGGCGGAAGATTGCGGTGTTCGCCATCACCGGCCTCCTGGCCGGGCTGGCCTCGGTCTTCTTCACCGCGCGGCTCGGGTCCGCCGACCCCAACGCCGGGGTCGGCCTCGAACTCTCCGCCATCGCCGCGGTCGTCATCGGCGGCACCAGCCTGATGGGCGGACGCGGATCGGTGGTCAATAGCTTCATCGGCGTCCTCATCATCGCCACCCTCGAGACGGGTCTCGCGCAGGTCGGCGCCAGCGAGCCGTCCAAACGTGTCGTCACCGGTGCCGTCATCATTCTGGCCGTGGCCATCGACGCCCTGCGGGGCGGCGTCTGGAGCCGCCTCAAGCAACGTTTCTCCCACTGATATGAAAATGCTACCGACCCTCCTCACCGCCGCCCTGCTTGCTTCCGCAACCGCGGACGAGCCCGTGAAATTCATCTTCGATACGGACATGGGCAACGACATCGACGACGCCATGGCGCTCGCCATGATCCATACCCTCGAACGCCGGGGTGCGCTCGAACTGCTCGCCGTCACCTCGACGAAAGACCATCCGCTTTCCGCCCCGTTCATCGATGCGTTGAACACGTTCTACGGTTCTCCGGATGTTCCTATCGGTGCCGTCCGGGAAGGGGCAACCCCGGATGCCGGCAAGTATCTCGACCTCGTCGAAAAAATAGACGGCGAGGGGAAATTCATCTACCCCCATGACCTACTCAGTGGCGCGGATGCTCCGGATGCCCTCGATCTCCTGCGGCAGACGCTGGCCGCTCAAGACGACGGGTCCGTCGTCATCGGCCAAGTCGGCTTCTTCACCAACATGGCGCGGCTCCTCGATACCGAGCCGGACGAGCACTCGCCCCTCGGAGGCGACGATCTGGTCAAGGCAAAAGTGAAGCGGCTGATCATCATGGCGGGTGCGTTCCAGACGATTGGTGACGACAACCGCTACGAAGAATTCAACGTGGTCAAAGACATTCCCGCGGCCAAGGTCATCGCGGAGCGTTGGCCGACCGAGGTTCTTTGGAGCGGGTTCGAGATAGGGATCGCCGCCACCTACCCGCGCACCAGTGTTCACCGTGACTT
>CAZKYJ010001088.1:0-1932 GCA_964556355.1 uncultured Verrucomicrobiales bacterium
CCATAGCGCCCAACCCATTCGCGAAAATAGGCCTTCTCGGCGTCGCCAAAAATCCCCAGCCGGTCCACCACACGACTAACAACATGGTGGAACTGCCACTCTCCGCGATCCAAGACCACACGCGACTTCATGACCCACCATCTCACCAACCCATCCCATGTCCAGTTAATTTCCCATATAAATATTAATATATACGATATTTTATATTGTTGCTTTTGATTTTCTTGGCACTGCGGGCGATTTGCCCTTACATGCCGCACTCGATCCGCCGACACCCTCGCCCCGTGCCCACGCCATGACCGACGTCGATGCCTTGCTCGTTTTCAATCTCCTGCCGTCCGTCGGTGCACGGCGGGTGGCCTCACTCGTCGAGGTGTTCGGATCGGCATCGAACGCCCTCGCCGCCCGCTCGTCCGATCTCGCGAACGTCGACGGTATCGGGCGGGGGCTCGCCTCGACGATTGCCGATTGGGAGGCGACGGTCGATCTCGCCCGGGAGAGGCGGCGCATCGCCGATACGTGCTGCCACGTGGTCACGTGGGGAGACGAAACCTATCCTCCGGCCTTGCGGGAGACCCATTCGCCGCCGCTTGTGCTCTACGTCCGCGGGAAGCTCGAGACGCGAGACCGCCACGCCATCGGTATCGTCGGCTCGCGGAGGACGTCGCACTACGGTCTCAAGGCGACCAAGAAGCTCGCCTTCCAGCTGGCCCACGCCGGGCTTACCGTCGTGAGCGGGCTTGCCCGCGGAATCGATACCGCCGCCCACGAAGCGGCGATCGCGTCCGGAGGACGGACGGTCGCCGTCCTCGGTTCGGGGCTGGGGAAGCTCTATCCTCCGGAGAACCGCGCTCTCGCCGACCGGATCGCCGACGGCCATGGAGCCGTGGTCTCCGAGTTTCCCATCGACTACCCACCGGACAAGCAAAGCTTCCCACTGCGCAACCGGATCGTCGCCGGTTGGGGCGACGGAATCCTCGTCGTCGAAGCCCCTGCCCGGAGCGGGGCGCTTATCACGGCAAACCAGGCGGCTGATGCGGGGCGCACCGTCTATGCGGTGCCGGGTCCGATCGACCGCCCGACGTCGCAGGGAGCGAACAATCTGATCAAGAACGGCGCCACGTTGGTCACCGAAGCCTCGGATATTCTCGACGACCTCGGCGTACTTTTTCACGCCTCCGATTTGCCAAAGAACGATCCCTCGCCGAAAGCACGCTCCCTCCCGCCAGACGAAAAGACGGTCTACGACGCCTTGGACGACTCAGAAACCAACATCGAAGAACTGATCAAACGAACAGGATTGACGAGCCCGATAGTGTCCACCACCCTCCTACGCCTCCAGATGAAACGCCTCGTAAAACAGCTGCCCGGTCAGAATTTCGTCAAACTTCTCTAGCTGCCCTCTGGGCACCACCCCGCCTTCCCATCCCACCCACGTCCCTTTCCGCCATGCCCAAGTCCCTCATCATCGCCGAGAAGCCGAGCGTTGCCAACGATCTCCAGCGGGTGCTCGGCCAGCAGCCGGGCATGACAAAGTTCAAAAAGGAGGGCGACTATTTCGAGAACGATACCCACGTCATCTCGTCCGCCATCGGCCACCTGGTCGAACTCGGGATGCCTAACACCGCGGAGGGCAAGAAGCCGAAATGGGACTTCGCCTCCCTCCCCATCATCCCCGAAGAGTTCCCGCTCGAGCCGGTCGAAAAAACGAAGACGCGCCTCAATCTCCTGAAGCGCCTCATGAAGCGGAAGGACGTTGACATGATCGTCAACGCCTGCGATGCCGGGCGCGAGGGCGAGCTCATCTTTCGCTACATCGTCAACGTGACCAAGATCACCAAGCCGACCAAGCGCCTCTGGATGCAGTCGATGACCAACCAGTCCATCGCGGAGGCCTTCGGCCGCCTCCGGAGCGACGAGGAAATGATCCCG
>CAZKYJ010001089.1:0-1920 GCA_964556355.1 uncultured Verrucomicrobiales bacterium
GTAGGCGGCGGCCCGCCGCTCGACCTCGGCGATCCCCTCCGCCCGCCCCGCGCCGTTCCCCCACGAGTCCCGGCCGAAGCGCTTGAACAGCCCGCCGAGCAGGATCGGCTGCCACTCGGGCTGCTCCAGCCCAGCCTCGCCGAAGAGGCCGCTGATCCGCTCCGCGGCGAGGTACGCATAGGGAGAGCCGAGGTCGAAGTAGAAGGTCGCGCGTGCGGTCACGACCCTCCATCATCTACCAGGGCGATGTGAGCCCCCCGGCCATAGCCGCGCAGCTCGACCAGGCCTTCTCGCTCCAGGGCTTTCTCGATCGCCAGGACTTGCTCCCTCGAGTAGCCGGAGAAGTCGCGGATCTCGGCGTTGGTGAGCTTGCCCCGCTCCCGAAGGAGCTCGAGCACCTTCATGCGGATGCCCTCGACCTCGAGGGGATGATCCGCGTCGGTGATACCCCGGCCTCGAAGGCGCTCCGAAAGCGGGCGGGGGAGACTATAGGTGGCCGCCCGCCCGCGGCCGTGAGCGACGAGAAGCTCCCGCCGTCGCATATCGGAAAGACGACTGGCCGCGTCGGACTCGTTCAGCTGAAGGCGCTCCGAGGCGGACCACCGGTCGACCGATCCGGTGTCCATCAGATGACGAAGCACGATCAGGTCGTCGAGGTCCAACGGCTCGTTGCCCCTCTCGTGCTCGACGACCCACGCTGCAAGCTCGTCGCTTCCGCCCAAGGGCAGGGACACCGATACCGATATCTCATCCGCGGAATAGGTTGGAGGCCGCGCTCCAGCTCGGAGTAGGCCTTCGAAGATCCTGTCCACGCCGAGGCCGACGCGGTTCACCAGCCCCAGTTGCTGGAGGCTTCGCGCCAGCAGCTCGTTGCGATGGACGGGTGGGTGGCGAAGGACGTTCGAAGGCGAAATGCCTCCCAGAAACCCGCCCGGGCTGGTTATCTCCACGTGATCACGGTGGATTGCGACGATGATGCCTTGTCTTGGGAAGTAGTCGCGGTGCGCAACCGCGTTGAGCACCGCCTCTCGCGCCACCTCCCAGCTGATGGTCGGGATCTCGAGTTGGGCAAAGCCCCGCGGGTGAACGGTGCGCAGTGAGCTGGCGGAGGAGAGAGCATCCTCGATGTGGTCCAGCTCAGTCAGCAGCGGGCCGCGTAGATCGATGCGCTGGTCGTAGCGGGTGCTGCTCGTGTAGCGCAGGATCGTGATCTCGTGCTGCGGCAGGAGACGGGCGATCGCGCCCGGCTTGCCGAAGAGGAGAATCGCCGCTTGGTTGAGTTCGGAGTCACTTGCTAGTCCAAGGGCATCGAGCAGCGTTAAGTCATCCTCGCCCGCGAGCTTGGCGAGGCCCGGTTGCGCCCGCAGATGCTCCCGAGCCTTCTCGAGCGCCGATCCGTCCAAGTCGCGGGGGGTGGCGCCTCTGACGGGAGTGGCGCTCAGGTCAACATCGCCGGAGGAGGCGATCATTCGTGCCAGGTTCGTCCCGGTAAGTGGCATGCAGCTCTTGCCCACGCGGATCAACGCCATGCCGGAGCTGGTGGTGTGGGGGGGGATCCCCTTGGGAATATGCGCCGCGAGAAGCGTTCTTCCCTCCGGCGAATGGAGCTCTTCCAGTTCGATCAAGATGTGCGGATCGGTTGCGGTGTAGACATCTCGCTCCAGGCCCTTGTACGCGATCCCGTCAATGCCCGTGAGGGCTTTTTCGCGATCCCTCTTGCGGTCGGCGATGCCTATCAGGAGGCACCCGCCACGCTGATTGGCCAGGCAAACGGATCCCTCGATGAGCCACCGCTTCAGCTCCTCGACGCCGCTGGGCCTACCCTTGATCTCAAGCGTCTCGCTCTCCAGGTCGTCCGCGGTCTCGCCATCCAGCCGATCCAGCAGTTCCAGCAATTCCTCTGGCTTCCATCTCATAGAG
>CAZKYJ010001090.1:0-1917 GCA_964556355.1 uncultured Verrucomicrobiales bacterium
CGGATGGCGGATTGCAGAGCAGCCTCGACCTGGAGGTGTTCCCCGGCGAGACCTTCTACATCCTCGTCGCGGGGTTCGAGAGCGGAGAGAACGGCGCTTTCCAGCTGAGCCTGGCTCCCGTGCCCCTGGAGAATGACGAGTTCGACCGTCCGGAAGGTGCGGTCGAAATCTTCGGCTTCGCTCCGACGGTGTTCGGGAGCAACGCGACGGCTGCGGAATCGGATCCCGACGAGAGCGGGCACCATGGGGTCTGGTACCGGTGGGTGGCCCCCACGTTCGGAGGGGGCTACAACTTCACGACCCTCGGCTCCTCGTTCGATACCCGGCTCTCGATCTATTCGGGAGCCCCCGGCGCCCTAGGACTGCTCGCATCGAACGATGATGCCCCGGGCGGCGGATTGCATAGTAGCCTCAATTTGGCAGTGAGCGCAGGTGAGACCCTCTACATTCTCGTCTCGTCGTTCGGCACCGGAGACACCGGTGCTTTCCAACTGGCGCTGGCTCCCATGCCCCCGGAAAACGACGCGTTTACAGCCGCGACGGTGCTCGCCGAATCCGCCCCCACAGTGGTCGGCGACAACACGACGGCCACTCCCACCGGCGAAGGGGAGGAGTTTTTCCACGGCGTCTGGTACCGTTGGACCCCTCAGGCCAACTTCTCAGTCAATATCACCACGTTCGGTTCAAGCTTCGATACGGTGCTATCGATCTACACCGGAGACGACCCCGCAAATCTGACCCTGGTCGCCCGCAACGACGACGAAGATTCGGCGATGGGAATCAGTACCAGCTCTCTCGAAGTCACGCTGAGCGCCGGTGTGACCTACTACATTCTCGTAGAATCGTTTTCTCAGGGCGACACCGGCTCGATTTCGCTGGCTTTCTTTCCCCGCACGACGACCAATCACGACGACTTTGCCAATGCGCTCGTCCTGACGGGATTCGAACCGACCGACATTGGCAGCACCACGGATGCCACGGACGAGCCCGACGAACCGTTTCACGCCGGCCGTCCGCCCAGCGCGACCCTCTGGTGGCGCTGGGACGCGCCGGCCACCGGCAATTTCTTTGCCAGCACTGAGGGAAGTGTTTTCGACACGGTTCTGGGGATCTACGAGGATGCGCCTTCCCGTGCCTTCGGGATCGCGACGGTAGGGGCGAACGACGATGTCGACGGCAGCTTCCAAGCCGGCACCCCGTTTGCCGCCGAAATGGGCAAAACCTACTATTTTGCGGTCGGGGGGTACAGCGCTACCGACTTTGGGGCAGTCCAGATTTCCATCCGCCCGAACACGACCCCGTCGGCATTCCCCAACATCAGATTCGATGCCGGGGGGATCGTGGATGCGATCGCCACGCAGGCGGACGGTCGCATTATCGTGGGGGGCGAATTCACGGCGGTCAATGGCACCGCCCGGGAAAATATCGCCCGACTCAACACGGATGGTACCGTCGATAGCACGTGGAACCCCGGCGCCAATGGCAGGGTCCGTGCCCTCGCCATCGCGGGGTCCGCCGTCTTTGTCGGCGGTGATTTTGCCGTCTGTGGCGGACTTGCCCAAGATCTCATCGCGCGGGTACCGCTCGGCGGAAGTGGGACTGCTGACCCCGGCTGGGCGCCCACCCTCTCCTCCTCCGACTCAGTGCAATCGGTCAACGCGATCGTGGTCGCGGGCAGCGCCCTTTTCGTCGGGGGCGATTTCGACTTCGCCGGCGGCGCCATGCGCGAAAACCTCGCCAAACTCAGCCTGCAGACCGGAACGGCCGATCCGGACTGGCACGTCGGCACCGACCAGCCGGTAGCCGCACTTGCCGCCGATACTGATGGCATCATTGCGATCGGCGGCTTCACCGAAGCGTTCAGGGCCGATCGCGACGGGAACCGCACCAACTCCCCGCGATCCGGTGCCGTCCGCG
>CAZKYJ010001091.1:0-1914 GCA_964556355.1 uncultured Verrucomicrobiales bacterium
CCGTCAAACTCGTCGATGCCGCGGACGAAACCGTGCGGCTCAATGGCGTCGTCACCTTCGGAGGGTTTCCCGGTACCATGGTGCAGCTGCGGCGCGGCTGGGGATCGGTGGTCGCCCCCGCCCGCACCACGGCGGGAGCCCTCGAGGTCCGCGGGATGCTCAACGGGCTCGCGGATAACCCGATCATCACCTTCGAGGATGCTCCCGCCTTCACCGAGGTGAGCGGCAGCCTGACCGCCGACACGACCTGGGGTGCCAACGCGCGCATCCGGGTGACGGGCGAGCTCACCGTGGAGGCCGGCGTCACCCTGACGGTCGAGGAAGGGGTGATCGTCGAGGTCGATACCGGGACGTCCGCCAACGCCTCGGCCGCCGAGATCATCGTCGATGGGGCCATGGTGGTGAACGGCGCGCCCGAGAACCCCGTCGCCTTCATCCCTGCCACCCCCGGCGGGCACTGGGGGGGCATCGAGCTGCCCACCGAGGATTCCTTCTTCTCCGCCGAGCACGCGTTCTTCACCGGATCTGGCGAGGACGAGAACTGGTTCGACACCGACGGCGGCTACGGCGGTTCCAACCACCGGGACGAGCAGGTTCTCTTCCTCGTGGTCGGGAGCGGGCCCGGCACCGAGATGGGTGCCGAACTCCACCTGACCGACTGCTATTGTTTCGACCTCGCCGGCCAGATGGCCAACTCCAAGTCGCGCACCTGGATCGACCTTTCCCGGACGCTCGTCCAGCGCTGCCCGACCGGTGGCCAGCTCAACGGCAGCCGCCTCACCATCGACCGTTCCGCCTTCCTCGACTTCCCGGGCGAGTCGGAGGAATACGTCGACGGCGACAACGATGGGCTCTATCTCACCGCGGGAGACCTGACGATCACCAACACGGTCATCGCGTTCACGAAAGACGACGGCATCGACTCCGGCGGTAACGGGGGAGACAGCCCGTTCGGCACTATCGACCCGGGCGCCGGCACGACCAACACCCGCTTCGTCCAGGAGAACAATTGGTATGAGGGTCATTTCCACGAGGGCAACTCGCTGTCCGGATCGCGGAACGTCTACTACACCGACTGCGTCTTCCTCAATAACGGGCAGGGGGTCGAGTCCGGCTACAGCAGCGGGAGCACCGGCGACGGCCCCAACGCTTTCGTCGATAGCTGTCTTTTCGTCGACAACATGGTCGGTGTGCGCTGGGGTGATAACTACGGTCCGAGCTATAGCTACAACCAGACCCTGGAAGTCGATGCTTCGATCGTCCTCTCCAGCATTTACCGGGACGCCTTCAGCGGCCAGTGGCACCCCACCCAGTCCAATGCCTGGATCTACCAGACGACCGACACCAACACCTTCGGGCGCCCCTATTTCCACCTCCACGATAGCTACCTCTCCCAGCCCGATCCGGAACACCACCCGGACAACACCGACTGGGACGGGAGCGACGCCGGGCACGCCGCCCTCCTCGCCCCATTCATGCCGGTCGCGGACTCGATGGTAGGGGTGGCGGTCAGCGCCTACGGGGGGCAGCCGACCACCGCCGACTACCCGGATTCGCACGTCGTCCGCCTGAGCGAGTTCAGCTCGCAGCCGGTCAGCGTCGATTGGGCGGTGCTCGCGCGGACGGATGCCTTCGCCGCCGAGGCGACGACCATCGCTGCGGGAACCCTCGCCTTCGCCCCCGGGGAAACGGTCAAGTCTATCGATGCCCCCGTCGCCAACCCCGGTGATTTCGGGCTCATCCACCTGGCACTCACCAACCCGACCAACGCCGAGGTCACCGGCGAGGCGGTCTACGTCAGCGCCGCCTCCGGCTCGCCCGTGGTGACCTTCGTCCCCGCCGGGAGCGACGGCTGGCGCTACCGTGAAACCCCGTCAGAACCTGATGCCGGCTGGCGGGAATTGAGTTACGACG
>CAZKYJ010001092.1:0-1910 GCA_964556355.1 uncultured Verrucomicrobiales bacterium
TGTCGAACTGCATCCCTTCGACGACGTCGAGGGTGGTTTCGATTCCTTTGGCTTCCTCAACCGTGATGGTGCCGTCCTTGCCGACCTTGTCCATCGCGTCGGCGATGATGTTACCGATCTCGGTGTCCCAGTTGGCGGACACGGTGGCGACCTGGGCGATTTCCTTCGTGTCGGTGACCTCGGTGGAGATCGACTGGAGCTGGGCCACGAGGGCCTCGGCCGCCTTGAGGATACCACGCTGGAGGCTGGTGGGATTGGCACCGGCGGTCACGTTGCGGAGACCTTCGGAGTAGATGGATTCGGCGAGGACGGTAGCCGTGGTGGTACCGTCACCGGCGATGTCGGAGGTCTTCGAGGAGACTTCCTTGATGAGCTGGGCGCCCATGTTCTCGTAGGGGTCGGAAAGCTCGATCTCCTTGGCGACGGTGACGCCGTCCTTGGTGATCGTGGGGCTCCCGAACTTCTTGTCGAGGATGACGTTGCGTCCTGCAGGTCCCAGCGTCGCCTTGACCGCTCTCGCGAGCTTCTGGGCGCCGGCCAGGAGGGCATGACGGGCTTCTTCGTCGAATGACAATTGTTTGGCCATGATATTCTGTGTGGTTTGGTTCTTTGGGTAAATTCAGTGGTTCGTGCCTCAGGCGAGAATGCCGAGGATGTCGCTTTCGTTGACGATCACGCACTCGTCGCCGCCGATCTTGACTTCGGTACCGCCATACTTGGAGATGAGGACCTTGTCGCCGACGCTGACGGAAAACTCGATGATCGTGCCTTCGTCGTTCTTGCCGTTGCCCAGTGCGAGGACTTCGGCTTCCTGGGGCTTCTCCTTCGCGGTGTCGGGAAGGAAGATGCCGCCCTCGGACTTCTGCTCCTCGAGTTCGATTCGCTTCACGAGAACCAGGGTTCCGAGAGGTGTGATGTTCGTTGCCATGTAGTGTGGTTGGTTTTCTTTTGGGTTTGGTTGAAATTCCGCAAATCGCTGGGCACGCCTCTGGGGGTCTCTCTGGACTTCAGGAGCGGGCCGACGACCCGCGGAATCGGGCGTCCCGGACCCGCTTGACGGAATCGTCCGCCGGCGGATCCGGGACAAATTGGTTCGGGATTACTTGTCTTCGCTGACTTCTTAGAATTCGGCATCGACGACGTTGCCCTGGGCCTGCTTCGGCTCGCCCGGCTCCTCGTCTCCGGCGGAGACGTCGGGTCCGGGTTCCCCCGCCGGGCCACCGGCCTGCTGGGCGGCGGCGGCGAGCTCGGCGAACTTCGCCTGGAGCGCGTCGGTCGACGACTTGATCCGTTCGGTGTCGTCGGACTCGAGCGCTTCCTCGACTTCCTTGACGGAGGCCTCGATGCCGGCCTTCGCGTCCGCGGGAAGCTGGTCACCCAGCTCCTCGAGCTGCTTCTTCACGGTGTAGACGGCATTGTCGGCCACGTTGCGCGCCTCGATGCCCTCCATCCGCTTCTTGTCGGCCTCGGCATACTCCTCGGCGTCGTGCTTGGCCTTCTCGATCTCGTCGTCGCTGAGACCGGAAGATCCCTCGATCGAGATCTTCTGCTCCTTGCCGGTCTCCTTGTCCTTCGCGGACACGTTGAGAATGCCGTTCCGGTCGATGTCGAAGGTGACCTCGATCTGCGGCACGCCCCGGGGCTGCGGCTTGATCCCGTCGAGGCGGAAGTTGCCGAGCATCTTGTTGTCCGAGACGAGCTTCCGCTCTCCCTGGCAGACCACGATGTCCACCGAGGGCTGGCTGTCCGCCGCGGTGGAGAACACCTGGGACTTCTTCGCCGGAATCGTCGTGTTGCGCTCGATCATCGGAGTCGCGACACCACCCATGGTCTCGATGGAGAGGGTCAGCGGGGTCACGTCGAGCAGGACCACGTCCCCGAGGGTGGGATCCTTCGCGAGCACACCACCC
>CAZKYJ010001093.1:0-1905 GCA_964556355.1 uncultured Verrucomicrobiales bacterium
GAACTCGAAGGCGATTTCCGGCGAGAACCCGGAGATATCGACATGGAAATCCGGAAGCTCCGTCCGCTTGCCGGTGAGCTTGTGGAGCGCCCGGTTGTAACGGTCGATCAGAGCAGGGGAGGCCACCTCGATCAGGTTGCCGAACATCAGGCCGCGGGAGATGAGGCGTTTCATGGGGACTTCAGTCCTTCTAACCGATCCGCGAGTTCTTCAACTTCGGAAAGCGCTTCATTGCTCAATAACTCCTGTTGATTTCCGACACCGTGCACGACAGAGTTTCTTATAAGCTGAAGTCTTTTTAGGGTCTCAATATTGTCGCTTCCAATACGGTTATTCACATCAAGTTGTCTGAGGGACGCGCTTGCCAGTGGCGGAAGATGCGCAGTCTCAGTCAGCCTTTGAATCTGTTTTGTAACGCGATTCCAATTGGACATAAATGATCCTAACCGGTCCATTCGGCTCGGCGCATTTAGCTGAAGCTTCGCATCGAAGATTTGCTCAAAAAGGATGGATGCAAGCTCTGCGTATACTTCGACTTTTTGACGCTCTACGGTTAGCCCGTTGCCGCCGTGGTAAAGCTGGTTTCTCAGTCTGTGGAACCACTCAATCTCGCCTAGGTCCAATCCACCGACTTTTTCGGGAGCGTGCTTCTCCAATCCGTCTATAAGCGTGGAGAAGTTACTGGTAATCTCGCCTTGCTCTTTCCGTGAGATTTTAACTCCAGTGATCCTCGATGGGAGCTCAATGAAGGTTCGCACCATGAGTTCCACGGAGTTGTCGATGGCGATCAATGCAAGCCTGCGCTTTGGGTCGCTCCCTTCTTCGAGCAACTCAATGCCATGCCTAATGATTTCACCTGGCCCGGTGGCCCATGGCGGTTCGGAAGTCTTGGAAGTCACCCCTTCCCCTCCAAATACCGCCGCTTCGCCTCCTCCTGCCGCCCGAAGTCCCGCACCATCCCCTCGATGGCCACCTCGTCCGACTTGTCGGCATAGCGGAACTCGCTGTCCGCGTAGCGGTTCACCTCCTGGATCACCATCTCCATGGTGATCGGCTGGCGCAGCTCCCGCACCATCCCCAGCTTCTCGTCATAGGGCTTGAACAGGAACAGCTCCGGCTCCTCCATCCACTCGTCGGGCAGCTCGAAGTCCATCGCGCGGACCTTCACCGCGTCGGTGATGTTCTTGATCGCCCGCCCGGTGAAGCGCTCGTCGGCCTCCTGGATCGCCTTCAGATACGTCCCCACCTTGGCGATCGTATCCAGCTCCCCGATCTGTGCGCGCACCCGGTCGTAGACCACCAGCAGCCCCTCCTCGTGGGGCTTGGAATGCCCCTCGAAGCTCGCCGCCACCGCCTTCTTGATCTCCTGCGCCGCATAGGCCTCGTGGTCGCCCAACGGCAGCGAATGGTTCTTGCCCATCAGCAGGTAGAGAATGTCGATGTAGTCGTCCCGCGTCTGCGGCCCGTCGACGAGAAACCGCGCTCCGGCGCGCTGGCGCAGGGCGTCGTCCACGTTCTCGGGGTAGTTCGAGAACATGCCGAAGGTGCAGTTGCCGCGCACCACGGTGTTGGCCCCGGCGAAGGCCTCCATCAGCACAGCCGTCACCTCCTGCTGACCCGCGCTCGTCTGCCGGTCGCCCCGCTTGCCCGCGATCTGGTCGATGTCATCCACCGTGCCGAAGCCGATCACCGAAGGGTCCAGCACGTTGTTGATGAAGGCCTTGGCGTTCTGCCCCGACTTGCCCTGGTAGCTGTCGATATTGTCGATCCCGAAGTTCTGGTAGCGGAACGGGTAGCCCGCGTTGGTGCAATACTCGCTCACCAGCCCGGCCATCATCTGGATCAGCGTCGTCTTGCCGGTGCCCGGCTTGCCGTCGCCCATGAAGGTGAAGATGAAGCCGCCGA
>CAZKYJ010001094.1:0-1898 GCA_964556355.1 uncultured Verrucomicrobiales bacterium
ACGAAGAACGGGCGGCCGGTTTCGGTCTCGCCGCCGTCGAGGACCTTGGCGATGTTGGGGTGGTCCATCATGGCCAGCGCTTGGCGCTCGGCCTCGAAGCGGGCGATGACCTGGTGGGTGTCCATGCCGGGCTTGAGGATCTTCACCGCGACGCGGCGGCGGACCGGTTGGGTCTGCTCGGCCATGTAGACGGTGCCGAAGCCGCCCTCGCCGATGCGCTGGAGGAGCTTGTAGCGACCGTCGGGACCGAGGGTGGTTCCTTCCAGCGGGTCGGGCTTCCGGGGGATGGTGGGGCCGGCTGCGGGAGCCGAGGGCGAGGTGGGGGCGAGGTCGGTGGTCTCGAGCGTGTCGAGGGGCGCGACGGCTTCGGCGATGAGGCAGGCGGGGCAGGTGCGGGAGTTGGTGCCGACCGGGAGGGCAGTGCCGCAGTGCTGGCAGGCGGGTGGAGATCGGTCGGATTCGGCAGGCATGGGCGGAGTGAGGATAGCACAGTGAACAACGCCGGATCGAGATGGTTACCGGTCGGGGTGCCCTTTCTCGCTGCCGCCGAACGGCGGCACTGCGTGCCAATTCTGCTGGTGGTGGGTTTGTCGGCGGCAGATCTGCCGGAACGGGAGCTTTGGGAGGGCATTCTTGAGGAGACGCGCGGCGAGGTTGCCCGCCGATCCGGGCGGGGATGTCGTCTGGCGGACGGAATTTGGGGAAGCGCTCGGCGAGGCGGGGGCGACCGGGCGGCCCTTGCTGGTGACGTGGCGGTGCCTGCCGTGCGAGCAGTGTGCGGAGTTCGACAAGAACGTCCTGGAGGGGAGCGGGGCGCTGGACCCGCTCTTGCGACGCTTCGTGACGGTGCGGATGACCGATGCGGCTGCGCTGGACGAGCGCTATTTCCCCTACCGGACGCACCAGGATTTAGACCTCTCGTGGTGGGCTTACTTCCTGTCGTCAGACGGGAGCTACTACGGGGTGTTCGGCGGGAAAGACCACGTGTCGGACGCGACCCGGATCAGCGAGGCCGCCTTCGTGGAAAGCATGGAGCGGGTGCTGGCCCACCACTATGACCCGCGCCGGGACGGGTGGGGGATCGACCGGCCACCGGGCGCGGCGTCGGAGACGAAACGCCTTCCGACGGACACGCGCGGCTTCGCATTGTTGCAGGCCAAGCAGCCCGGCCTCGGCAAGCCCCACCCGGAGCACGGCTCGTGTCTGCACTGCCACCAGGTGGGCGACATGATGAATCTGGAGGCAGTGGACGCCGGGCGGTTCCAGCCGGCACAGTTCCGCGGGGCCTGGCCGCTGCCAGAGAATGTGGGGATTTTGTTAGACCGTGACGATGGCCTGCTGGTAGATGAGGTGACGACGGGCAGTGCTGCGGAGGCGGCTGGCCTGCGGGCGGGCGACCGGCTGGGCATGGCGGGCGGGGTGCGGCTGTTCGGGCAGGCGGATTTCCGCGGTGTCCTGCACCGCGCGAGTCCGGGAGCCGACGCGATCCACCTCGGCTGGCTGCGGGGAGGCGAGGCGCAGTTCGGGGTGCTGCCGGTCGAGGACGGCTGGCGCGAGACGGAGAACTGGTGGCGCAAGACCGTCTACGACGGAGTGGTGGGGCCGACCATGGGGTTCTTCCCGCTGCAGGGGCCGCAGTTCGACAAGGGCGAGGGCCTGTCGGTGAAACCGTGGATGGGGCAGCCGCCCAGCCAGCGACCGATCTACCAAACGGGCTTGCGACCGAACATGGAGATCGTGGCGATCAACGGGATGAGCGAACACATGCCGATCCGGAAGCTCATCACCTGGTTCCGGCTGAACCACGCCCCGGGCGACGAGGTGGTCTACACGGTGCGCGGGGGCGAGGAATTCCGCTTTGTCCTCGGTGCGGCGGAATAGCCGGGACCGTACGCCCA
>CAZKYJ010001095.1:0-250 GCA_964556355.1 uncultured Verrucomicrobiales bacterium
TTCCTGGAAGCCCTGGTAGAGCTTGGTGTTGGCGTCGTTGCGCTCTGGCTCGGTCTTGATCCACTCCTCCAGATCCGCATTCGCTTCCTCCAGTTCGGCGATGGCCGCCTTGAAAGCCTCCGCCTTGTCGGGGTTCGCCTCGATGTAGGCAGCGACACCCGAAGGGCTCGTCCTCAAAGCGCTCTTCACCTCGCCGATGAAAGATTCCGGAGTTTTCTCCCGCCCGGCTCCCAGCTGGCCGACCTTGGTC
>CAZKYJ010001095.1:260-1896 GCA_964556355.1 uncultured Verrucomicrobiales bacterium
TAGGTCGTGTAGCCGCGCACGCCGAACTGGGCGGAGAGTTCCTTGTTCCGTTCGACATACTTCGCCGGAACGATGCTTTTATCATTGGGGAAATCGAGGGTGACGAGGAGGAGGTTGTCTTTCGCGAAGTCTTTCCAGGCGTCCTCCGCGAAGACGTTCTTATCCATCAGCTTGCACCAGCCGCACCAGTCCGAACCGGTGAAGTTGAGCAACATCGGCAGATCTTTTTCTGCCGCCATCTCTTTGGCGGCTGAAAAATCCATCGTCCACTCCCCGACTCCCGCACCTTCGGTGCGTACCGTGTCTTCCGCCTGGCCGGCGAGGGTAAGGGTTCCGAGGAGGATTCCGGCGAGGATGGTTTGGCGGGTTTTCATTTTTTCTTGGTTTGGTTCAATTGTATGGAGAGCGTGGGTGGGGCGGGGTATTCCCGGAATACTCAGGGGAGCTGCGCCGGGATGGGGCGCCATTTGCCCTGGGTGATCTCGCGGATCGAGAAGCACCAGACCACCACCTTCTTCGTGCCCCAGAACTCGGGTTCGCGTTTCGCCCGCCGGACGAGCGTGGCCCGGGCCGAGTCCGCGCCGCTATTCCGGTTGTTGACCCGGTCCATGGCGAAGCCCATCTCGGCCTGGAGGTGGTCGCGCAGGCCGGCCGCCTTGCTGTGCATCTCCGAGCCACCGACGGTGAACACTTCCAGGTGGCTGTCGCCGAGCAGGAGCAAAGGGCTGGCGGGATCTTCTTCGAGGGGGGCGATCGTCCCGCCCGATCCGACGCCGGCCGACCGCATGGTCACCGTTTCCTGCGGCATCCCGGAGAACTGGGGAAAGGTCGCGATGTCGCCTTTGATCTTCAGATCTTGGACGGGACCGACCTCGAGTGCCGGGTTCGTGGGCGCCGCCGCCAGCCCGGGATCTCCGGAGAGTTTCTTCGCGATCTCCGCCGCGGCGAGTTCGGCACCGTAGGGCGACCAGTGGGCGTCCTGGGCGCAGAAAACTTTCCGATCGCCCTCTTTGGCCGCCCGGAACACGGGTTCCAGATCGATGACCTCGACCCCGGAAGCCACGAGGCCGTCGAGGAACGGCGCGTTCGGTGGCACGTCGGCGGTGGTGGCACCGGCCACGAACTTTTCGGGGTAGACCGCGGCCTTGGCGGGCACGGGAACGAAGAGTAGGCGCACACCGAGTGCTTTGAGCTGCTCGTTGTAGGAGGCTATTTCTTTGGCCGCCTCGACCGCGGTCGGGTCGGTCTCGAAGTTTCCGGTGCCCAGATGGGCGAGCTCGCTCTTCAGAAAGAGCCACTCGGCATCGGCACCCGCGACGCCCGCTACGGTCGCGGCGGCGGCGGTCGCCTTGCAGGTCTCGACAAAAGATTGCGCACTGGCCCAGCCGGTGGTGGAGAGCGCCAGTGCGGCGAGGGCGAGTTGGATGGTGTTCGGTTTCATCATGGTCAGTATCACGGAGTTCGCGGCGTCGAAATATCGAAGTAGGGATCCAAATCGAAGGCGGAGGTATCCTCGTCCCGACGCTCGCTGGCGAGTTCGGGGTGGTCGAGGGTCGGCTCCAGGATCAACTCGTACTCATCACCGATGGTGCGGGGAAATCCCGGGACGAGCTCGCGCTCGAGGATGACCCAATGC
>CAZKYJ010001096.1:0-1895 GCA_964556355.1 uncultured Verrucomicrobiales bacterium
CGTGGCTCCGAGCATCAGCGACCAGTCGCTCAACCCGCTGGTGAGGATCGGTTCGATCCACCATTTCTGGCAGGCGCCGTGGATGACCAGTCCGCCGAGGAAGAAGCCGACGAGCAGCGGCCCGCGCAGGGCGATGCGGTTCTGGTGGTGCTCGGTCGCCTGGACGAAGGCGAGGAAGAAGAGGAAACCCCCGATGAACACGGGCGGATAGTGGTTGGTGAGTACGGTGACGGCCAGGAAAACGAGGTGCACGAGCGTGATCCAGAGAGGGATGGGATCCTCCCGCTCCGCCCAGTAGATCGGCACGTTCTTGTCATCCTCGTGGGTGATCTCCGCCCGGTTCATGCCGGTGAGCTGTTTCCGGAAAATGCAGAAGTAGATCGAGTTGGCCACCAGGATGCCGAGCACCGATTTCCAGCCGAAGTGCGTGATCATGTGCATGGTATCCCAGCCCCAGGTCTCGGCGACCATCAGGACGGGCGGAGCGGCGAAGTGGGTGAGTGTCCCACCGACGCTGATGTTCACGAATAGCAGGCCGAGCGTGGCGTAGGAGAAGGCGGGGGAGGGCTCGTGCTCGTAGAAATGCCGGCACAGCAAGATCGCCCCGATCGTCATGGCGGCCGGCTCGGTGATGAAACTCCCGAGGATCGGCGCCAGCGTCATGATGCTCCACCACCACGAAGCCGCCGTGCGCCCGCCGAGCGCCGCCACCCCGCTGAGACATCCTTCCGCGAACTTGATGACCGGTCGGGAGCCGGCGATGGCCATGACCACCACGACGAACATCGGCTCCGTGAAGTTGACGTCTTTGTTGATGAAGATCTCGAACTGGTTGAAGTCGTAGAAATAGGTAATCGCGCCGATGAGGGCGAGCACCCAGATGCCGAAAACCGCCTCCACCTCGCCGAGGAAGTGGAAGAACTGTCCGCGGAAGGACACGTCGGAAATCGCGCCCTTGTGGGGCTTCGCCTCGGCCGTCCGCCCCTCTCGTTTGATCTTTTCCAGGTGCTCGTGCTCGTACTTGTGGGAGAGCTTGTTGAAGAATCCTGCCGCGAAGGTGTGGAGGATGGCACAGAAGAAGATGATGGTTGCCACCAGGTTGAACGGGTCCTGATCCATCCGGTGACGCAGCTTCTCCCCGAGCCCCATGCCACTTTCGTCCCCGTAGGCGGTCAGCGGCAGCGGCACTTCCGCGTACTGCATGACCCGCCCGTTGTCTTGGAGGTAGGCGGGCTCCGGCTCGTGTCCGCCGCCATCCCCGTGCTCCTCGTTGGCGGGAGCCCCGTCGCCATGGCCCTCGGACGCCCCGGCTACCCCCAAGCTCGAGAGAACGAGGAAGACGACGACGGCAATCTGCAACAGCAGAAAGAGTGTTCTTCGGACAGATTCGCTAGCATTCATGATCGCGGTCGGATTCATCGGGACGCTGTTCTAGAAATCGCCGGTTGAACCCTCCGCACCTAATAGCAAGATTAGAACCCGAAGCAACGCACTTTGCCGCCATGTTCCGCACCCCCCAAATCCTCGCTTTTCTCGCCGCCTGCACCGTCGGGCATGCGCAGGAAGTCGTCGAGCCGGATCTCCCCGAGCCGGCCTGGGCCGGCAATGCCCGCCTGGCGACTCCTGCGGAAACATCGCTGCTCCCCCCGATCTCCCCCGGCGGCCCAGCCCCCGTGACCGCCCCCGGCTGGAACGCCTACCAGAGCGACGCGGACGACCTCCTCTCCCAACTCCCCGAGCTCCCGGACATGGACGAGCTCCTCAAGCGATTCCCCACCCAGGATCTCCCCGAGCTCCCCGAGATCGCAGATTCGGGTTCCGGCGCGAGCTTCCGCTGGGATAAGAACCCCCGCTCCGCCCGGCAAACCGCCATGGAAGAGGGCAAATACCTCCTG
>CAZKYJ010001097.1:0-1893 GCA_964556355.1 uncultured Verrucomicrobiales bacterium
CACGGCGTAGGGGGCGAGGCTTACCTGGTGGGTGCCGGTGACTTCGGTGGCGGAGACGGGGACGGATCCCGCCGGGATCTGCGTGATGATACTCAGTTCGCGCGGGGCGGGCGAGGGGTTGCTGATGACGAGCTTCGATCCGTAGACCACACCGGGAAGGTACTCGGCACCGGCGGGTTTGAGGATGGTCTTGCCGTCACGGATCTCGGTGGCGTCATCGGCGCGGAAATACGACTGGCTGGCCAGAAGCGCCCCGTTCTCCGCGACCGGTGTTTCCTGCAGCCGGCGGTAGTAGGCAATGAGCGGGGACTTGGTGGCGGAGATGGTGAGCGTCCCGTCGTCGGCCACCACGGTTTCGGGGTTCTCGTTGGTGAAGGGGAGGTCGAGCAGCGCGAGCGCGAGGAGCGACTCGGTCCGGTTCCGCGATGCCTCCGGGAAACGGGCGGAAAGAAAGGGCTCCGCGGGATCGTGTTCGGCGAACTCCAGCCAGAAATCGCTCGGCGGAACGAGTTCGGCAACGTGGGCGGCGATGGGGATCTGGTAGTAGTTGTTCTCCGCCCATTCCTTGGTTTTTTCCGCCGCGAGATAGAGGCGGCCAGCCTTGGCTCTCTGCCGCCGGGCGATGTCCGCGGAATCCAATCCGCCCAGCGCCTGGAGTCCGTCGACGGCGCCACCTCCGAGTTGGCTCTGGAGAACGCGGGTGCCGAGGGTGGCCGGCGCCGCGGGCTCGCCGGGATCCGGGATCCCGAATGCGTCGACCTCACTGTCGGCGTCATAGGTGTACAGGGTTTCGAACTCGACGACCGCGGGCGCGATGCTCGGGGCGATCGCGTCGTCCAAGCCCAGGCCGCGCAGCTCGGAGTCGAAGTAGTAGGAGCGAAAGAGTCGGCCCAGCTGGGGCGTGCCGCCGAGGCGGGGTATCGCGCCGATGGACAGCTCGTCCGCGATCAGGCGGGCGACGGTCTCGCGCTCCTCGCCGGGGAGGCTCCTGGCGAGGAGGATGCGCTCGACGGTATTGAGCCGGGAAAACGGCCATGGCTGGAGGAAGCGAGAGAGATCTTCGCCGAGGAGATACCGGTCGAGGAATGTTTTGTCCCGCTTGTTGGCGAGATAGGGCCGGACGACCGCCGCGAAGAATTCGGGATCCTTCTCAAATAGGAAGAGGTGGAGCTCGTGGGAGGCGAACTCGGAGTACTTCGCGCGCTTCGCCTCTTCCGGAAGCGTGTTCCAAGCCGGGAGGAAGTTGAACTCGGCGAGATCTGCCGAGCGGTTGACGGTTTGGAGGAGCGCGAAGGCGTCGGCGAGGGTGCCGTAGGTCTGAAGTTGCGCCGACCGCGTGTCGGTGAGGGTGAGGTCGCCGCCTGCCGGGATGATCTCGGTCGTGTTGGCGCGCGCGTAGTGTTTGGTGCCGTCGAAGCTTTCTGCCAGGCGGAGATCGCGACGGGGGAGCTTGGCCTCGCCGGGGAGGACGGCCTCGCGGTAAACCGCCTCGCGGGTGTCGACGGCGAGGACGTGCAGGTGGCGGCGGTCGCCGAGGTCGGCGAGCGGAATGGTGACGGTGCCGTCCTCGGCGGGACGGAGGTTGTAGGTGATGAAACCGGAGGTGAGAAGGAAGTCGAGGGATGGGGTGCGCGGTCCGGTAGGGGGCGAATCGGCGGAAAACGGGTCGGCGCCCCCCTCGAGCATGGCGGCGGCCGGCGGTGGGCTCTGTTTCCGCTGTTCCGCCACGGCACTCTCTTTGAGCAGCTTTTCCAGCTTCTCGCCCGCCCGCGCCTCCTGATGGTCGGTATCGGTCGTGCGTAGCTCCCAGGGATTGAGGAGGAGTCCGGGGCGCGGGAGGAGATTCCCCGGGAACTTCGCGGCGTCGCGCCGATCGATGATGTAGCGGGCCTC
>CAZKYJ010001098.1:0-1887 GCA_964556355.1 uncultured Verrucomicrobiales bacterium
AATCTCTGATCCTCGGTCTCACGCGGGGCCAGTTCTACTCGACCTTCATGGTCGCTATCGGGATCATTTTTATCGTAGTCGCTCTGGTCCGCCGAAAAAACTTGAGTGCACCATAATTTCAAGCAAAATGAATCATCGTGAGCCGTGAATCCCGGTATCGTCGGACGCGTCTTACCATCCCGCCTCGATCCCTCTCTGCCTTCAACCTTCCCACCCATGCCCTTGCTCGCCGACGGATTCCGTTTCGCACTCAGTGAATCGACGACCTCCGGCATCGTCATCTGCGGAATCCTCATGCTGCTCTCGTGTTTCAGCTGGGCCATCATGACGACCAAGATGCGCGTCCTCGGGAAGGCCGGTCGCCATGGGAGCCGATTCATCAGGGAATTTCGGCACAGCAAAGCGCCGCTCACCCTGTTCCAGGACGGCCACGCCTTCCCGGGCGCCCCCCAGTTTGCCGTCTACCTCGCAGGCTGCCGGGAGCTCACCTTCCACCTCGTGGGTTCCAGCGAAACCGACGACACATTCGAAGCCCGCCTGCGCGATGCCCCGCGGCTCTCTCCCGCGCAGATGACCGGTGTGACCACCGCCATGGAGCGGGCGGTCGGCGAGGCGGTGCTGCGGCTCGAATCCGGGATGGCCATGCTCGCCACCGCCGTCAGCGGTGCCCCGTTTCTCGGGCTACTCGGGACCGTATGGGGAGTCATGGACACGTTCGGGGGAGTCGCCGTCGCCGAGGGTGCCGCAAGTATCAAGACGATGGCACCGGGAGTTTCTGCAGCCTTGGTCACGACCGTGGTCGGCCTCTTCGTCGCCATCCCGGCCATGTTCGGCTACAACTTCTTGGTCAACAGCATCCGCGCCAAAGTCGCCCAGCTGGACAACTTCGCCGCCGAGCTCGCCGGTGCCTTCGAGCGCCGCTACGTCGATTTCGGCCGATCAGACCCCTCCCCCCCCGCCCCGGCCAAGCCCAGCCTCACTTCCCTCGGAGCCCCTGCCCCCAAGCTCTCGCGGCTCGCCCCCTCGTCCCGGGAGAGCGTGGGCGCCCCGGATCTCGAATCGTGAAGCTTCCACCCTGACACCCCAGTGCGTCGCCACTCCGCCCACTACCGGCTCGGCACCGTCGCGGAACTCAACGTCACCCCGCTCCTCGACCTCGCCTTTGTCCTCCTGATCATCTTCATGATCACCGCATCGTTCTTGGCCGAGAGCGCCGACCTGATCATCCCTACTAGCAAGGCCGCCCGCGATGCCGTCGATCCCGCGAAAGTCTTCACCCTTTCGATCGACCGTGACGGCGGTCTCGAACTCAACGGGGCTGACGTGGCACCCGCCGACCTCGCCGCCGGGATCCTGGCGCTGCGCCAGGCGAGCCCCGACCTGGCCGTCCTCGTCCGCGCCCACAACGGGCTGCCTATCCAGCGGCTCGTCGGGATCATGGACACCCTGAAGAACACCGGTGTCGCCCAGGTCGGGCTCGTTACCAAACCTGATTCCGAGTGAACGATCCCGCATCCAGCCCCGAGCGCACCGGATTCCGCCGGGCCTTTGTCGTGGCAGTGCTCATCCACACCGCGGTCATCGCCCTGGTTCTCGCCGTCCTCCTCAAGCGCGAAGAACTCGCGACCCCGCTCACGGGAGCGGCGGCGCCCCTCCATACGCAAGAGGACATCCAGTGGCACGACCCCCAGTGGTTCACAGCTGCGGTTCAACGCATCGAAGAGGCCGCACCGGAATTCAAGAGCAACCGGCAGCCGCTCCCCTTTGCTGCCCCACCCCGGCCCGATGAGCCTGCAAGTCGCATTGCGCTTCCCCGCCAGCCCGAGCCGGAACCCGAGCCGGAACCCGAGCCGGAACCCGAGCCGGAACCCGAGCCGGAACCCGAGC
>CAZKYJ010001099.1:0-1887 GCA_964556355.1 uncultured Verrucomicrobiales bacterium
ACTTGGTGGCTGTCAGCGTCCCGGCCCCGCTGCTAGCCTGCACGACCACCGAGGTCGACGTGGGCACGGCGAAGCCCGCCACCGGCTTGAACTCGACCCGGTAGATGCCGGCGATCACCGGGACTCGGACGCCGCTGTCGCGCCAGACGGTCTCGCCCTCGATCCGCCACTGACCGCGGTTGGCGACGTTTGTTTCTGCGGCTAGCGATTCGGGACTGATGACGACGCTGAGCCCCCCGTTGGCAAAACCGGTGCCAGGTTCGCCATAGTCGATCGTCACGGCGGTGAGCACATCGGCGGGCGCTTCGATGGCGGTGGGCTGCGGGGTGCTCGGGAATCCAAGGACGGGGCGGAACTCGACCACGTGCACGCCAGGAACGATTCCTTCGGCGGTCTCGCCACTGCCCCTCCAGAAAAACTCACCGGCGAGGCGCCATTGCCCGAGCCCGTTGCCCGAGGTGAGATCGATGCGCAGCGACGCCGTGGCCGTGGGGATGGGCGTGGTCGGTGCCGTCGTCTGCAAGACCGACGCGAGGGTGAAAGGGGAGTCGTCGTCCAAGATCGTGACCGTCGTGGTTCCGGGAAATCCGACCTGCCCCGAAGCGGGGCTCGAACGCCGCAGGCGGACGGAAAACTGTTCGTCAGATTCGGAGACCTCGTCGTTGAGAAGGAAGACGGTGATGTCTTTCTCGGTCTCGCCGGCCACGAACTGCAGGGTTCCCGCCATCGCTGTGGCGACAAAATCGGTGCCACCATCGCTACTGGCAATAGCGGACCCTGACAAGATTTCGAAATCGACACTACCGCCTTGGCCGGTCCCGCCCTGGAGTCGGACGGGCAGGGTGATGATGCTCGGGGAGGCGTTCTCCGGGATGTTGAGGCTCGATTGCGCGAGGGTGAACGAGATCTCGTCCGCCAGCTGCACCGGGGCGACCTCCGTGGGCAGGCTGACCGGGGCATCGGGTTGTGACGAGCCAATGGAAACCACGCGGACGATGGCATTGGGACCCGAGGAAAAGAACCGGAGCCCGGCCTGGGCTTCCGGCACCGTCACGATATTCCCCGTTACAACCCGGTTCGTCCCGTCCGCGAGAAAGAGGGTTCCCTCGTGGATCTCGGTGATTCGGAAAAAGGCGGTTTCTGCCTCGTCGTCGCCGCCCCGGTCGATGAGGAGCCGGAACTGGTTCGATGATTCGGGGATGCTGACCACGGAGGGCGCATCGAGTTCCGGGAAGAATGCGATCCCGCTCCGCGGCTGGCCCGCGAGTCGCGTGAATCCCCCCCCGACCATGGTGCCGCGCGCGGTGGCGAGGATGTCTTTCGGGAAGATCCCGATAAACTCGGGATCCCATGTCGGGTCAACCGAGGCACTCCCCGTGCGGGACACCCTCGTCAGGCTGCCTTGGCCCCCTCCGACCGGATGGTTGATGAGCCCTGAGATGTAGACGTTGTCGCCGGCGACGGCCAGCGGAAGGTTGTCAGAAATGAAACTGCCGAGGATCGGGGGATCCCAGGTAGGGTCGAAGGTGGCCGGGCTGGAGAGGCCGATCCGCCGGTAGTCGAAGGGGGGGACGGACACGTAGAGGTAGGGGTCGGAAGCGGCCAGGTTTGTGATTGTCCCGAACGACTCCGTCGGTAGCCACGCCGCGTCGGCATTGCCGCTCCCGGCCAACGAGAGGCGGGCGAGGCCCGGGAGGCTCTGCTCCCCGCCGAGGGCGTCGAACGACCCTCCGACGTAGAGATAGCTCCCGTCGGCCTCGAGAGCTTCGATGGAGGGGGCGTTGGACGCGGGCGCCGGATCCCAGACGGCATCGGTCGAGCCCGCTCCCGTGGTGGATAGCTTGGCGAGCCACGCCCGCGCCTGGCCGCCGATCCCGGTGAACTCGC
>CAZKYJ010001100.1:0-1882 GCA_964556355.1 uncultured Verrucomicrobiales bacterium
GCCGGCATCCTTTGTCCCAACGGCCATGCGAGGGACCCCGAGCACACCAACGACGGCCGCTACCGAAAAGACCACCAGATCCGCTGTGCCGTCCTCGCCCGGACGGGTGCCGCGGTGCTCTCCTACGACATGGTGGGCTTTGGTGACTCGAGGAAGCTGGGCTGGGTTCACGAGAAGGTCGACAACCTCCTCGCCGTCCAGTTGTGGAACAGCATCCGCGCGGTCGATTTCTTGCTCAGCTTCCCCGAAATCGATCCCGCCCGGATTGGTGTGACCGGCGCCTCGGGCGGGGGGACGCAAGCATTTCTCCTCGGCGCGGTGGACGAGCGGGTGGCGGTATCGGTGCCAACGGTCATGGTATCCTCCCACTTCTTCGGCGGCTGCGTCGGGGAGAGCGGCATGCCGATCCACGTGCGCCCCGGCCACGTGACGAACAACGTCGAATTCGCCGCGCTCTTCGCACCGAGACCCCAGCTGGTCATTTCCGTCGGTGGCGATTGGACGGCCAACACACCGGACATCGAGTTCCCTTTCCTCGAACACGTCTACGGTCTTTATGGAGCGGCAGCAAAGGTCGAGAACGCCCACTTCGCTGAAGAACAGCATGATTACGGGCCGTCGAAACGCAGCGCCGCCTACCCTTTTCTCGCGAAGCATCTCGGCCTCAGCGCCACCCCGGAGGCGCTCGACGAATCGACGATCACCGTCGAGCCCCACGAGACGATGCAGGTGTTCGATTCCGATCACCCGCTCCCCGCCCACGCCATCGCCCCCACCGACCACATTGACATCCGCCTTCTCGCCAACCCGTAATCACACTCCCCCGCCCCACATGACTCCTCGAATTGCCGCCCTCGCCC
This sequence comes from uncultured Verrucomicrobiales bacterium, assembly GCA_964556355.1. Classification (GTDB taxonomy): domain Bacteria; phylum Verrucomicrobiota; class Verrucomicrobiia; order Verrucomicrobiales; family DEV007; genus CAZKYJ01. The sequence goes on from CAZKYJ010001100.1 coordinate 861, forward strand.
TCCTGGCACCACTCGCGGTCGCCTCCGCACAGAAGAAGGATGATCCGAATCTTCGCATGGACCAGTTTCGCACGCCGGAGGAAGGGGCTGCCGAACTGGCGGAGATCACCGCGGCCACCCCGACGCGCGAAGCGTGGGAGGAACGCGCCGCCCGCGTCCGCCAAGGGATTCTCGACGGCACCGAACTCGCCCCGCTCCCGCCCAAACCTCCGCTCAACCCGATCGTCCGCGAGGCCAAGACCTACGACGGCTACACCGCCCAGCCGGTCGCCTTCGAGTCGGCGCCGGGGCTTTTCGTCACCGGCACGCTCTATCGGCCGACCGCAGGAACGGAACTCGCTGGCATCCTCTGCCCCCACGGCCACTGGGACGACAAGGACTACGCCGAGGAGGGGCGCTACCGCGCCGACATGCAGCTCCGCTGCGCCGTCTTCGCCCGCATGGGTGCGGCCGTTCTCTCCTATGACATGATGGGCTACGCCGACTCCCGCAAGCTCGGGTGGGAGCACCGGAAGATCGACAACCTCCTCGCCGTGCAGCTTTGGAACAGCCTACGTGCCGTCGATTTCATCCTGACTCTGCCTGACGTCGACCCCGCCCGCCTCGCCGTCACTGGCGCCTCGGGCGGCGGCACGCAGACGCTATTGCTCGCCGCCGTCGAACCGCGTATCGCCGTCTCGATGCCGGCGGTCATGACATCGTGCCACTTCTTCGGCGGCTGCATCGGCGAGAGCGGCATGCCCATCCACGTCCGGCCCGGCCACGTCACGAACGGTGCCGAGTTCGCCGCCACCTTCGCCCCACGCCCCCAGCTGATCATTTCCGATGGCAAAGACTGGACGAAGACGACCCCCGATCTCGAGTTCCCCTTCCTCCAGCGGGTCTACGGCCTTTACGAAGCCAAAGACAAGGTGGCGAATGCCCACTTCGGCGACGAGGGGCACGACTATGGCCTCTCGAAACGCGCCGCCGCCTACCCGTTCCTCGCCAAACACCTCGGGCTCGATGCCAGCCCGGCGGCG
>CAZKYJ010001101.1:0-550 GCA_964556355.1 uncultured Verrucomicrobiales bacterium
GGTCGATCCCTCGATGTGGACGTTGGCACCCATCCGCGTCATCTCGGCCAAGTGCATGAAGCGCTGGGGAAAAATCGCCTCCGTGACGACACTGATCCCGGGAGTTGTCGCAAAAAGCGCACACATCTGCGCCTGCATGTCGGTGGGGAATCCGGGATAGGGCGCCGTGACGATCTCGCAGGCCTTGGGGGTGGATGGTGGCGTCAGGGTGATCGAGTCCGCCCCGAAATCGAACGCGCATCCGGCCTCCTCGAACACGGCGATGACGGATGCGAGATGGCCGCGCTCCACCCGCCTCAAGGTGACCTGCTCCCCGGCGATCGCTCCGGCCGCGAGGTAGGTTCCCGCCTCGATGCGGTCGGGGATCACCGTGTAGTCGCAGCCGTGCAGTTCCTTGACCCCTTCGATGGTGATGGACTTCGTCCCCGCCCCCTCAATCTTCGCACCCATGGCGATGAGAAAGTTGGCGAGGTCGACGACCTCGGGTTCGGCGGCCGCCCCATCGATCACCGTGACGCCTTTGGCCAAAACCGCGGCCATCATCAGGTTG
>CAZKYJ010001101.1:560-1873 GCA_964556355.1 uncultured Verrucomicrobiales bacterium
CGGAGGTTGACCTTCTTTCCGACCAGCTCCTCGCCCGCCTCGATCTTGATGTTGCCGCCCTCCATGTTCACCTCCGCCCCGAGTTCGGCGATCCCTTTGAGGTGGAGATCGACGGGGCGATCGCCGATGACGCAACCGCCGGGAAGCGACACGCTAGCCCGGTGGAGCCGCCCGACGAGCGGCCCCATGACACAGATCGACGCCCGCATTTTGCGGACGAGTTCGTAGGGCGCCTCGGGGATGATGGTGCCTGCCTCCACGGTCACCGTCCCGCTAGCGCGCTCGACATCCGCCCCGAGGGCCCGGAGGATGGCGAGCATGTAGTTCGTATCGCTGACATCGGGAACCCGGCGGATGACGCATTTGTCACGGGTGAGCAAGGACGCCGCGAGGATAGGGAGCGAAGAGTTTTTCGAGCCGCTGACCGTGACGGTCCCACTGAGGCGGTGCCCGCCGTGTACGATAAACTTGTCCATCCGGTGCCTTTTCTCTTTAGCGTGCTGGTTTCTGGTGCCGCTTCACGGCGAATACAAATCGCTCGTTGCGCGAGAGATCACGTTCGACGGTAACGTCCCAGATCTCTTCAAGGCCGAACCGATTCGCGAGAAACTCGCCCTGGCCCGCCCCGATCTCCATCGCGACCAGTCCGCCGTCGGCGACATGGGCACCGACGGAACCGATGAAACGCTCCATGATCTCCGTGCCGGTGCCGCCCCCGTCCAGGGCCAGGGCCGGGTCATGGCCGACCTCCGGCCCCAAATCCCCCAGCTCGGCGGTCGCGATGTAGGGGAGGTTGGCGGCGACGACGTCGAACGGCCCGCTGTCGAGCCCTTCGCAAAGATCGGCCAGCTGCAAGGTCACGCGGTCCGACAAGTTCAGCGCCGCGGCATTTTCGGAGGCCAGGGCGAGCGCTTCCGGCGAGATATCGACGAGAACGCACGGCACACCGTGTTCCGCCGCGAGCGAAAGCCCGATGACGCCGGAGCCGCATCCGATGTCGGCCACGCGAGTCAGGGTCATCCCTCCGGCCGTGACCCGCTGGTTGATCATTTCTACCAGCTCTTCCGTCTCCGGGCGCGGGATGAGGGCTCGCCCGTCCACCTTGAAGCGGCGCCCGTAGAAGTCGACACTCCCCAGCAGGTGCTGGAGTGGCTCCCGGTCTTTCCGACGCCGCACCAGATCGCGCAAGGGCTCGAGGACCGGCTCGTCCAATGGCCGGTCGAAGTCCACGTAAAGCTGCATCCGCGGGCAGCCGATGACGCTGGCCAGTAGCAACTCCATGTTCAGGCGGGCACTTTCGACGCCATGCTTCT
>CAZKYJ010001102.1:0-318 GCA_964556355.1 uncultured Verrucomicrobiales bacterium
CTACCAGCAGTTCATCGATACCTACAAGCAGAGCGCCCAGTTCGGCGAGGCTCTCCAGCGGCAGTATGACATCGCCCAGTCCGCCAAGGATGGTCAGAAGGTCCGGTGGCTGGGAATTCCCCGCAAGCTGGACACGAGCCGGATCGTGGAAATGTTCGAGAGTGTCGCCCGCAACGCGCCGCGGACCGCGCTCGCCCGGAAGAGCCAGTTTGCCATCGGCGAGGTCTACGAAAACGATGAGGCGCCGAGCTTGGCTACCGCGGCCTACCAGAAACTCGTGGATGATTTCCCGGAAAGCGAAGAGGCCGGAGACGCCCA
>CAZKYJ010001102.1:328-1873 GCA_964556355.1 uncultured Verrucomicrobiales bacterium
TTGGGGAGCTGGAGCGGGGGACGAACGACGGCGGTCGTATCGCCACGGCGCGGGAGGCGGCGGAAGATTTTTTGCTCGTCAACCCCGAAGGAGAAGACCGCGGCGCGGCCATGGAGATTCTCGAGCAGGTGGACGCCACCGCCGCGCGGAAGGCGTGGGAGGTCGCAAAATTCTACGAGAAACAAGGCAATTTAAAGGCGGCCGCAATCTACTACAGCGAGGTGCTGAAAGCGCCGGGCTCGGAGTTCTTTCCCGATGCCCGCGAGCGGCTCGCCGACATCGCGGTCGAAGAACCTGAGGCAATCCGCAAGGCTCCGGACGTCGCCATCGCCCGCAACGACCTCATCGTGCCAGCAGAGGCAGACGTGAAAAACCGCTCCGACTACCTCGGGCCGCCGGCTCCGGCGTCGCGGAGGCTGGCGAGCCGCCCGAAGATGCGTGCTTCGGGCGCACCGCTCTTCCCCGGGGACGAGGGAATCATGCCGATCGAAGAGCCCGACCTGCCATCCATTCCTCTCGACGGGGAAGACATGACCATCCCGATCGACGATCAAGATCTCCTTCTCCCCCCGCCACCCCCACCGCCCGGTGGCGCCGTCGATGACGCGGGCATGAGCGAGGATGAGGTTCCGCCGAGTTCGCTTCCGCTCCCCGAGCCGCCCCCGGTTCCGGAGGATTCTGAAGAAGAAGCAAGTTCTTGACCCACGGCACCAGAGCGCTCTAAGGTTTCGATCCATCCCTCACTACTGTTTCTATCCGCGACGTAGCGGCACCCATTCCACCACTTTTCCGACCCCATGTCACTCTCTGCCATCTCCCGCGTTTGCTGCGGCGTGCTTGCCCTCGTTTCACTTGCCGGCTGCGCGGGCTACCAGTTGGGGAACGTGAAACCGATGGAATACGCCAACATCCAAAGCATCGCCATCCCCACGTTCAAAAGCGAAACTTTGGAACCGCGTATCGCCACCCTGATCACCAGCGCCACGATCAAGGCCTTTCAAAACGATGGCACGTTCCCCATCGCTTCCGTCGATCGGGCGGACGCCGTCCTCTACGCCACCATCTCAAGGATCGAACGCCAGCAGCTCCGCTCGGCCCGCTTCAACCAGTTGCAGAGCCGCGAGCTCAGCGTGCGGATGGAAGTCGAATACCGATTCGAAGAAGCCGGGACCGGCGTCGCCCTCAGCCGCGGCAAGGTACGCGGCGATTCCGACATTTTCCTTGACGCAAATTTCCAGCTGAGCGAGCGCCAGGCGATGGATCAGATCGGCGAAAACGTCGCATCCGAGCTGCTCATCCGAATCGTCGAAGGTTGGCCCGGGAAAACGGGAGCGGCCGGCTCGTTCTCGACCTCGGACAACGAGACCCGGATCCGCCGACTCCAGGAGCAGAGGCGCGCCGAGGCGCTCCAGACCGATCCAGCCGGCGCGGTCATCCAGTAGCGATCCCGTGACCGCACCGGACGAGGTTCGCGAAGACGGCCTTGGGAAGGTCTCGTTGGTCTGCTCGCCGATCGGCAACCTCGCGGACATCACCCTGCGCGCC
>CAZKYJ010001103.1:0-1861 GCA_964556355.1 uncultured Verrucomicrobiales bacterium
GGCGGATTCCGGCCTTCGTCCGATAGACCCGCCATCCCCACGCGGGCTCGGCTTGCCCCCAACGTTCCACCTTTGCCAGCAGCTCCTTCTCGAAATCTCCTTTGCCGAACAGCCCCGCCAACCCGGAGAGCAGCCCCGGCGACGGGGTGTCAACATCGACAAATAGCGCCTCTGTCGTGTTGAGCACCCGGCATCCGTAGCTGTTCCGGGAGACGACGGCCACGATTTGTCCGTCGTCTCCGTGAAACTCGCGCAATACAGGTTCGCGCATCGGGCGATCCGGGTATCCGTAGGAACCGCGCTCGCTTCCCTGGTTCTTTTTCAACCACTCGTGGATCCGGGCGACGCGGCGTTCCCCGTCCGCACCCGCCGCCTCGATGGACTCGTCGGACCACCCCCACGCCAAGACGCCACCCGAGGAGGCGAGCTTCCAATAGCGAGGAAAGTGCATCCCCCACCAGTAGCATCAAAGACGAAATCAGCCAGAGGCTCCCGCCAGGTTAGGAAAAATCTTCCAACGCCTTGCGAAGATCGGGGTAGCAGAATTCGAATCCTTGAACCATCAGCCGCTGCGGGACGACACGGCGTCCTTAGAGTGCGAGTTCCGGACTTCGCCCATGAATGCGTCCTGCGACACCGGCTTGGGTGAAGATACGATATTGGCTCCCTCCATCGGTGGAGCGCAGATCGCCCGCTCGACGATCCGGTTGAAATCGTGCTCGTGAATCCAGCTCATCCCGCGCCGCCCGCCCGCGATTCCCCGCCGAGCCCCCAGCGCGCGAGCCGCTCCAATCGCGAGTGCGCCCCACCACCCGATCCGCGGTCCCGACCGACGACGAAGCCCGTCCGGAGGACGCCCCCCTCTGCTCCACCAATCGCGCCTGCGCGAACTCCTTCCTCCCGCGCCCGCCCGACTTCGGGGGTCAACCCGTGGCCGAACGATGACTCCTCGGTGCACACCGCCGTCGGCGCATCCCATCCACGGAATTCCCACCCGGCGTCGCCGCGCGACCGGTGGCGCCATAGAATCACCACCGACACCCCCAACCGATTCCAGATGGTAGCCCAGACACCCCGAGAAACCCGCTACCCCCTGCGATCACGACCCGCTTTGCCGTCCGCTCCCCTCACCCACGTCCCATCATCATAGAATCTATAATGTCATTCATTTCAAAAAATATTGAACCAAATTCTCGGTCTTGTTGGGGGGGGCAGGACACGAAACCGCGTCTCAGCGCGCCAACTCCTTCAGGCCTACGCCCGCCAACGAGTCGAAACGTTTCCAAGCTCCGGCAAAATCCGATCCTCCGGTGATCTGATTGGGCACGGCCACGCACCGGATACCGGCCGCCAGCGAGGCGATCAGCCCATTCTTCGAATCTTCGAGAACGACGACCTCATCGACCCCCAGCCCAAGGTTTTCCGCCGCCCGCAAGAAGAGGTCCGGGGCGGGTTTCGCCCGCCCCACGTCATCGCGGCAGACGATCGAGGCGAAGCTCGCCGTCAATCCCAGGCGCCCGACCCAGTGATCGACCCAGCTGTGCGGTGAACTCGACGCGATGGCACACGGCACGCCGCTGTCGCCCGCTTCGGCGAGAAGTTCGCGCACCCCGGGAAGCGTCTCCGCCTCTTCCAGCATCTCGCGGATCCGGAGGTCTTTTCGGGGATGCAGATCGTCCCAGTCCAACCCCCGCCCGACCAGGGCATCGAGGGACGCTGCCGGGTCATAGTCGAAATCGCGGGTGCTCCCCACGCAGGCGACATAGTCGCCGAGATCGAGGTGGTGCCCGTGGTCGACATACAGCTCCCGCCATCCCTCGTAGACCGCCGATTCGGTATCGACGATCAGTCCGTCAAAATC
>CAZKYJ010001104.1:0-1860 GCA_964556355.1 uncultured Verrucomicrobiales bacterium
GTCGAAGCTCCTCCGGACAGTCTCTGGGCAATCTGGGTCCGGCAATTCCGGAGCCTGATCGTGGTCCTGCTGGCGGCAGCCGCCGCAGGCTCCGCGTTCGTGGGGGACTGGATGGAGTCCGGAGCCATCGCGGTCGTGATCCTCCTGAACGCGTTGATCGGGTTCTTCACCGAAGTGAAGGCGAGCCGATCCATGGATGCGTTGAAGAAACTGGCCACCGTATCGGTTCGAGTTCTACGCCGGGGAAGGACCGAGGTCGTTCCTTCCGAGGATCTCGTGCCGGGCGATATCGTCTACCTGGAGGCGGGTGATGCGGTCGCTGCCGACATGCGGATCGGCGAGGCGAATGCCCTGGAGTCAGACGAGAGTGCGTTGACCGGCGAATCGCTACCGGTTCGAAAGCAGGTCGAGCCGACATCTCGAGATGCCATTCTCGCGGAACGAGGGTCGATGTTGCTCAGCGGCGCCAGGATTACCGCGGGCACCGGCCGGGCGATCGTGACGGCTACCGCGGAAAGGAGCGAGCTCGGGAGAATTTCCGAATTGGTATCCCGGGCGGAGCGCCACGCGACCCCGCTCGAGAAACAGCTGGATCGTCTCAGCTACCTGTTGATCTGGGTGACGATCGTTCTCGCCGTCGTGGTTGCCGTTGCCGGAATCATCGCCGGGCACGACCCTTTCGAGATCGTCCAGACTGCCATAGCCCTCGCCGTGGCGGCGATTCCGGAGGGGCTTCCCGTCGTGGCTACGATTGCACGCGCCCACGGCGTGTGGCTCATGGCGGAGAGGAACGCGTTGATCAACCGGCTGTCCGCGGTCGAAACTCTGGGGGCCACTGGAGTCATCTGCACGGACAAGACCGGCACGCTCACCGAGAATCGAATGACCGCCGCGAGCCTCTGGCCCGGGGACACGGAGCAACCTTGCTCGCTCGCATCCGGTGGCGGGAGTGAAGCGGGTCGTCGCGTGCTGGAGGTGGCGGTGTTGTGCAACAACGCGGAACTCGACGAAGGTGGAGGCCACCACGCGGGGGACCCGCTCGACGTGGCGCTCCTCGAAGGAGCCGAGCGAGCCGGCATGGATATCGAACGGATTCGAGAGCGAAGGCCGCGGGTCCGGGAGGTGCCCTTCGATTCGCTTGCGCGGATGATGGCGACCATTCATGAAACCCCCGAGGGAGGCCTCTTCGCCGCCGTGAAGGGAGCCCCGGAGGCGGTGCTGGCCCGATGCACCGGGTTTTCCGGCGGCGAGGGTGATCGGGGCGCCTGGGAAGAGCGAAACCGCCGCATGGCCTCGGACGGGCTTCGTGTCATCGCGGTGGCGGGAAAGGCGGCCTCGGCGAGGGACGAGAACCCGTTTTCCGAACTCACCCTGCTCGGCTTGATCGGGTTGATCGATCCCCCCCGGGGAGATGTGCCGGCCGCGATCGAGCGCTGCATCGACGCCGGGGTGAGACTGGTGATGGTCACGGGAGACCAGGCCGCCACGGCGGAGGCGGTAGCCCGGCAGATCGGGATGCATCCTTCCGGCGTGATGACGGGAAGAGAGCTGGAGATGCTGGATCCGAACGACCCGGACGATGCGGAGTTGATTCTGAATACCAGCGTGATTGCCCGAGCCACGCCGGACCAGCGAGCCGACCCGGCGGTCAGGGCCCACGCCGACCGCCTCGCAGCGTTCGCCGGGCCGGGCCGCCGGCGACTGTTCGAACTGGCCGGAGTCGGCTGAGTCGAGCCGTCGGGCGCACCCGAACCGCGGCTCGGCTCGAGCCGCTCGATCCCGACGGCGTCAGAACGCGACGTGCGTGAGGTCGTGTCCGAGCAACAGCTTGCCGCCGGTGACGTACACGCCGGGGCTCAT
>CAZKYJ010001105.1:0-1852 GCA_964556355.1 uncultured Verrucomicrobiales bacterium
CGAGAGCCCGGGCGGGCAGGAGAGGCATTTCTGCGTACCCGAGTAGATGGCGTCGATATCCCAAGCGTCGACCCCGAGCTCGTGACCACCGAGCGAGGTGACGGCATCGACGGCGAGGAGCATGCCCGCGTCGTGGACGATCTTGGAGATCGCCTCGAGCGGCTGGTGTGCACCGGTGGAGGTCTCGGCATGCACGATCCCGAGGAGTTTCGCTTTCGGGTAGGCGGCCACAGCCTCGGCGATGGCCTCATCGGAGAACGTTTCGCCCCACTCGGCCTCGATCGCGTGGACGGTGGCACCACAGCGCTCCATGACGTCCTTCATGCGTCCGCCGAAGACCCCGTTGATGCAGACGATGGTCTCGTCGCCGGGCTCGACGAGGTTCGAGACGACGGCTTCCATCCCGGCCATGCCCGTGCCGGAGATCGGGAAGGTAAGCTTGTTCTCCGTCCGGAAGGCGTCGCGCAGCATCGCGCAGGTTTCGTCCATCAGGCCGATGTACTGGGGGTCGAGGTGGCCGAGGGTGGGTGCCCCGATGGCGCTGAGGATGCGGGCGGGGACGGTGCTGGGACCGGGTCCCATGAGGAGGCGCTCGCGCGGGTCGAGCTGGGCGAAGGTGCGAGGTGGCATGATGGGAGCTACCCAACATCGGCGGGCGCGATGCTCAATCGTAGATTTCGGGGTTGAGCACGTTCGGCGGACGCTCGCCGGCGCAGGCCGCGAGGCAGTTCTTCGCCGCGAGCATCCCCATTTTTTCGCGCGTGGCGACGGTGGCGCTGCCGAGGTGCGGGGCGAGGACGGTGTTGGGCAGACCCGCGAGCCCCGGATGGAGCGCCGGTTCGTTCTCGTAGACGTCGAGCCCGGCGCCCGCGATGCCGCCGCGCTCTAACACTTCCACCAGCGCGCCCTCGTCGACGACGGCGCCGCGGGCGGTATTGATGAGGTAGGCCGTCGGTTTCATGCGCGCGAGCTGCCCGCGCCCGATGAGGTGGCGGGTCGCGGCATTGAGGGCGACGTGCACCGAGACGAAATCTGCCTGCTCCAACACATCATCCAACTCCCGGTAGCGCAGGCCGAGCGCGGATTCCTCCTCCGCCGGGAGGCGCGTCCGGTTCCAGTAGAGCAGCTCCATATCGAAGCCTCGCGCGCGTTGCGCCATGGCCTTCCCGATGCGCCCGAGACCGACGAGCCCGAGGGTGGCACCGGTGACGTCGCCCCCGAGAAACTGCAGCGGCTCCCAGCCCTGCCATTGCCCCGCCCGCACGAGCCGGTCGCCCTCGACCGCACGGCGCGCCACGGCGAAGAGGAGTGCCCAGGCCATGTCGGCGGTGGTCTCGGTGAGGACGCCGGGGGTGTTGGTGACGGGCACCTTCCGGGCGGTCGCCGCGGGCACGTCGATGTTGTTGAAGCCGACCGCGTAGTTGGAGACCACCTTCAATCCCGGGTGGGAGTCGAGCAGTGCGCCGTCGATGGAGTCCGTAAGCTGGCAGAGCAGCCCGTCGTGGTCGGCGAGCCGGGCGAGCGGCGCGAGTTCCAGATCGGCCTCCCCGCTGAGGAAGGCCATCGTTTTTGGGGGGAGCTGACTGGTGAGGAGGATGCGGGGCTTCATCGGGCTGCGCACCCTATCCGCCGGGCAGCGCGGCCGCACTCCACAATTTGGAGAACTTTTCGCAGTGGATGACCATGCTCTTGTATTTCGAGAGGTCGGTGCCCGCGGGGATCTCGTAGGTGGCGGCGCCCTTGTTCGACTTCAGCTCGGCCACGCGGACGGATCCTTTGGTGGCGTTCGATCCGCTCACGGAAGCTACGGTCTGCGGGGTGAGGAAGATCTTGAGGTCCGGGCCGCTCTTCG
>CAZKYJ010001106.1:0-1844 GCA_964556355.1 uncultured Verrucomicrobiales bacterium
CGGACCGACAGCGTGATCGGACGGGTCCCCCTGACCCCACCCCACTACGGCATCGGGCAGCATCCCGGCCTTGGCCGCGTGTGCTAACTACGTTCGTCCAGAACTCCCCCGTCTCGCTGCCCGCCCGAGGCGCCGACCAACAAGCCACGCCCTGACGTCAACGTCCCCCTCCGGCGGCGATCTCCGTCTTCCAGAGCTCGGCTGTCTCGAAGTCGGACGCGAAGGCCATTCGGCCGGCCGCGAGTTTGAGAGAGAGGGGGTACCGGAAAGCCCATGGGGAAATGAACCGCCTCGGTGGGTTCGCCTCCGGCCAGCGCAATGGACATGAGGCGCCAGCCACGTGTCGGCGATCCGACGACAGAGACTCTCGCTGTGCTCATCTGGAGTCCTCCGATCTGTAGGGCCACCGATAATGCCGTAGACCATGCTTCGTCCGCCATTCGCCGACAACCTCTGGCATACGAGCCGGCCCAATCACCGCAGCAAGGACTGGGCAGGCGGTGCGTATCTGATGACTCCGGGGGCCACCTCCGCCACGAGCCCCCCGATCGAGACTCGAATTCTTAGGTGATGCGCTGCAGAGTTCGCGGAGGAGGACCGGAAGGTCAGACGAACCGTCTCGGCCAGAAGGTCGCGAATCGGAAGCCGACTCAAGTCGATGTCTCCGGAGCCGAGGGGGATCCCCACGCCCCCGGTTTCGCGAGCCAGGACCCACGGGTCGAGCCCCCCTCCATACGTCCTCCGATCGATGTCAGACGTGCTTATAGCATGGAGCGTCGCCGAACCGCTCAAGAGTTCAACCATGGAGGCCAAAGTGTGGTCCGTGCATCGGCCTCTGCCGTTACAATTCGTGTCCGCAGTGTGATGAGAAATGTCTGTAATGTCGATGTACACTCTCCCCGCACCCGAGCGCCACGGGAGATTAGCCTCGGCCCACTCGATGGCTTCCAGTCCGTTTTCGGGGCCATCGCACCCGCCCGACGCGTACCATGACCCTTCCACATGCGACTGGAAGCTTGCCGCATCGGATTGGCTATGTGTCGGACCGACGTACTCGCAGGTCGATGAAGCGGGGCTCGAAGGAATCTTGGAAGCCTCGCCGGAGTACCCGACCGAAGCGAACTGTACGTTCAGACCCGCGGCCTCGAGATTTCGAGAGAAGTCGACGACGCTGGAACGTACCCCTTTGATTTCACTTCCCATCGACCCCGATAGATCCATTGCAAAGGCGATGTCGAGACCGACATCTCCCTCCCCGGTCGTGACAGCGAAGGGACGAACGCAACCGTCTTCGATGATCGAGAAATTGGCGGCACCCAGGTCCGTCTGGAGCCTCCCGTCGATTACAATCGGGCTGAGGACGACATCGACGGATCGGTCATCCTTGCGGGCGATCGACGCTGAGACGCTGAAGTCGTTCTCAGAAGGAGGCGCGGGTGCGGGGGCGCACTCGATGAGGGATTCAAGCGCTGGCGCCACCTGACTGAAGGTCTCCGCTGCGTCCGGCAGACTCGTATGCTCGATTTCCCCGACCATCCGCTGCATGGAGGTCCACTCGGGGAGGGCACTGGCTCGCGGCACAATCCCGTCGGACTCGATAGACTTGCCCTCCAGCACCTGCATGGCACAGGCCAGATAGTGATTCGTTTCCTGGGTCGGCGTGTTTATCAGCGCTGGACTGCGGCCGGCGAGCACAGGGTTGTTCACGATCACGCCACCATAGGTATAGACGCGTGCGCCGTCGTCCGCGGTGGCAGATTCCAGCGTCTCTATCAGCTCGGACCGGTCGGAGAGATCCCGGAATCCCGGCGTGTCGAAGGACTTCGGTCCGAACAACCAAGCCA
>CAZKYJ010001107.1:0-1843 GCA_964556355.1 uncultured Verrucomicrobiales bacterium
GACTTCGTCCAGCTCGATCGCCGGGCCTGCTGCGTCGTAGCCCCGACTGGTGTCGAGGGAGACCGGTGGTGGGGGGGAGATCGTGCCGAGTCTCGTCCGCTGCCACACGGATAACCTACTCCAAGTAGCGAGTGAGAAGAAGTGGTTGTCCTGCTGTCTGCGGGTCGTGCGCTTCGCGGTCTTCCTCCACCAGGTGGGTGCCGACTACGCGAGAGCATTCTTTCGGGGTCTTGTCCGACCAATGCTTCTTTTCCAAAACATCATAGCGGGGCGGGAGTTCGACCACGAGGATTCGCTGGAACGTGGGGACCGTCGTATCGACGACGTACACCAGACAGCTCGCGTGCACACACTCTTCCTGTAAGCTCTTTTCACCCACGATGGCGAGCGTGCCGCCCCGAGCCGTGCCGAGAAGTTCCGCTATCACGCCCCCGTCTACGGTGGCTCGAGCCGCGCTTGCGGACAGAAATTGATATCGCTTTTCTGACGGGAAAAGTTGCGGGACGCAAGGCTCGCGTCTCCCAGTCGAAAGCCGAGGTGCAGGCGAAAGGTCTTGCGCATTTTCGCTTCGACATCGATCACTCAGCAGTTGCCAGAATAGCTGACAGTTTCGTTCCCATGTGATCGAGAAAGGCGCGCACGCGGCTGGCGTGCTTTAGATCGCGGTGCGTGAGTATCCACACGTCGGCGGCTACCTCTTCGGCACTGACACGCTGAAGTCCCAGTTTCTTTCCCTCCCACACCGGCAAGAAGAATGCCCCGATGCCGACCAGCAGCATCTGCCTGACGAGTACGGAATTGTCGTCGACGCGGGCAACGATTTTTGCGTGGGGAGCGTTGTGGCGGCGCCACTCAGTCATGCTGCGATCCTCGATGCGCTCGTCGATACCAATCCAAGGGTAGTCGTCATACCCGCCGTCTGGTCCGATCTGTTCTACGAGTGAGGGTGCGGCGAAGACCGCAAACTTCATTTTCCCCAGACGACGTCCTACGAGCCCCTCGGGTGGTGCATCCGTCAGACGAATCGCAACGTCGGCTTCACGACGAGTCAGAGATACGGGAGCCATCGGTGCCGTGACCGTCAACTCGATCTTGGGATAGCGCTCGATGAACGATGCGAATGCATCTCGGGCCACCATGAACAGCATGTCGAGGGTGGACACTCGGAGCGCACCATGCAGCTCGATATCACGCCCTACCAGCCGGGACTCGGCGGCCAAAAGCTCGTCCTCGACGTGCTCGGCGACTCGAAGAAGGTCTTCGCCGGCGGCGGTGGGGCGAAGACCATCGGGCAATCGATCGAACAACTGGACGCCAAGCGCCGCTTCGCAATTGCGCAACCGGCGACTCACCGTGGTGTGAGCAACCTTGAGAGTGGAGGAGGCGGCTGAGAGCGTTCCCCCGCGGGAAATGGCAAGAACCAGCTGGAGATCGTCCCAGTCCATGATGTGCAAAATTGCACAATGGGGTTCCTTTTTCAATTGTACCACGAACGCAATTGCACACTTAGATTCGCGGGGAGCCCAGCCACACCAACTCCCCGCAGACGGCGAGGAAGGAACCAAACGATGATCACTTTGTCCCTGCTACTCCTTACGTCCGTGACGTCCGCGCCCCCTCTTCAGCAGTCCCGCTCAACAGAACCGACGACGAACGTGGAGGGGGCGAGCCCGACGACCGACGTTGGCAATGACGAACCGCGAGTGAATCCGGACGAAGGACGAGCGCGTAGTGGGCAGAAGACCAAGCGGGAGAGAACAGTTTCGGTGCTCACTTCCTGGCACTCATTCACAAACTGGATGGGGGACGACATCCAGATGTACGAGCTGCACGCCCGGTATGC
>CAZKYJ010001108.1:0-1842 GCA_964556355.1 uncultured Verrucomicrobiales bacterium
GGCATGAACGAGCGAACGCTCTACGAGGTGCTGATGCTGCATCCGACCGCCACCATCGAGGTCATCAACGCGGTCTACCGTGCCTTGGCCAAGCAGCACCACCCCGACCGCGCCGGTCCCGAGGCCTCGGAGAAGATGGCCCGCATCAAGGTCGATGACCTCCAGCTGCGCCCCAATGTTTTTAGCGTCCGCCTCCGCCGCCGTGCGCGCCTCCGCGATGCCATCTCCGCACAGATGCCCGTCATCGACAAAGCGGTCGCGGACTACAAGCTGGACGAATACTACGACCGCGCCCTGAACCTGATCGTCTCCGGACGGGCGCGCGACGCGTTCGAGCTCGACCGGGAGCCGGACGTGGTGCGCGAAGCCTACGGGCGGAATACCTTTGGAGATAGCTGCCTGATGGCGCGCCGCCTCGTCGAGGCCGGGACGAAGGTGGTCGAGGTCATCTGGCCGAAAGTGGCTAACTCGGACAACCACTCGTGGGACGTGCACAACAATCTCGATAAGCGGATGAAAGACCAGTCCGCGCCGATGTTGGACAGCGGGTTCTCGGCGCTCCTCACCGATCTGGATGAGCGAGGCCTACTAGACGAAACGTTGGTCGTCGCCGTCGGTGAGTTCGGGCGAAGCCCGGAAAAAGGCGTGAGCACCTCCGGCAACGGCAACGACGCCAACGGGCGCGACCATTGGCCCTATTGCTACACGGCCTGCATCGCCGGGGCCGGGATCAAGCGCGGCTACGTCCACGGGAAATCCGACAAGACCGCCTCCGCTCCCTTGGAAGATCCCGTGCACCCGGGCGAGCTCCTCGCCACCATCTACCACGCCTTCGTGATCGACCCCGAAACCATGGTGATGAATCACCTGAACCAGCCTCGCGAACTGGTGAAAGCGGCGGCGGTGACGAAACTATTCGCTTAGTCCCCTCCAACCGCCGTTTTGGCGGCTCCCCCCGGGCATCCGGCTGGCCTCCCGATCTCGATCGACCGTCACCGCGCTGCGGCGGCGGCGATCGCGCCAGCGGTCGATTCCGTCGATCGTGGGGAGCCGAGTTCGCTCTCGATCGAGGTCATGGTGACCCCTTGGATGCCGCAGGGGGTGATGAATTGGAACGGGGGGAGGCTCTCGGCGGACACGTTCAACGCGAAGCCGTGCATGGTGACCCAGCGGCGGACGCCGACACCGATGGAAGCGATCTTGCGGTCGCCGATCCAGACGCCCGTGAGTTCGGGGCGGCGGCGGGCGGCAAGGCCGATCGACGCCAGGTGGTCGATGAGTAGCTGTTCGATCCAGCGGAGGTGGGCGTGCAGGTCCTTGGCGCGCTCGCGAAGGTCGATGATGAAGTAGCCGACGAGCTGGCCGGGGCCGTGGTAGGTCGCCTGTCCGCCACGGTTAGTCTCCGCAACGGGGTGGGGGAGAACGCTGCGATTGTCCGGGAGCGAGGACTGGTCGCGCCGGCGCCCGATCGTATAGACGGGTTCGTGCTCCAAGAAAAGGGCGGTGTCCGGGATCGCCCCGTCGTGGCGCTGGGCGACGAGGTCGTTCTGGAGGGTGAGGGCGGACTGGAAAGAGATGCGGCCTAGCCAGCGAGAATTCATGAAACAACGGAGTACCTCATAGGCGGGAGCCGGGTTTTCCGGCTCCTGTCCGGGGGCGGATTGCGGGTGGTGTGGGTGGTGTTTGCGGAGCCGGGGGTCAAACCGGCGACGTTTTCAGTTGGAGCGGCTTGTTCGGGTCGTGGGCGTAGTGGTGGGTCAGCCCGATGGCGAGCGCGTCGGCCGCGTCGTCCGGTGGCGTTTCCGTGAGTCCCAGGAGGGCGCGGACCATGAAGGCGACCTG
>CAZKYJ010001109.1:0-1840 GCA_964556355.1 uncultured Verrucomicrobiales bacterium
CACCAGGATCCAGGCGGCGGCAGCGGAGGCGGGCGCCACATAGACCGCGCCCACGAGGAACCCGATCCCCAAGGCCCCGATGATCGCTCGCTTCCATGGAGCCACGGTCTGGATCTTCAGCTTGCCGAGCGCCGTCCGTTCGGAGACCATTCTCTTTCGTGCCGCCCGGCGCCCGGCGGCCACGATCTGGCGACGTCTTGCGCTGGTGAGTTTCGCCATAAGACCCCGAACGTCCGCCACCCGCGGCGGGCGATCAACCGTTCCGGAGGAAAAAAGTGCCCGCCCAAAAAAAGCGCCGCGGGGGCTGACCCCCGCGACGCTCGCGAATTCGTGGCTGTGACTAGACCGCGCGATTACTCGCTGTCATCGCTGCCCCCGGGACGCCACTCGTCCTGCTGGGCGAACTTGAAGGCCTCTTCGAGTCCGACCAGGTCGGCGCTCGGACGGAGAGCTTCGAACGCCTGGGTCTCGCGCTGGAGCTCGGCCTCGCTGTAGTCGGCCGCCTTGATGGAGAGCCCGATGCGGCGCTCCACTTTGTCCACCTTGATGACGCGGGCTTCGACTTCGTCGCCAACCTTGATGACGTCTTTGACCTTGGCGACGTGCTCCTCGCTGAGCTGCGAGATATGCACGAGGCCGTCGATGTCATCCTTGAGCTGGATGAATGCGCCGAAGGAGGCGATCTTGGCCACGGTGCCTTTGACGAGGTCGCCGACCGCGAACTTGTCGTCGATGTCGGACCACGGATCGCCCTCGAGCTGCTTGACGCCGAGGCTGATGCGCTGGTTGACCTTGTCGATGTCGATGACCTGGGCCTCGATGTCGTCGTTCTTTTTGAGGATTTCCGACGGGTGGTTGATCTTGCGGGTCCAGCTGAGATCCGACACGTGGATCATCCCGTCGATCCCGTCTTCCAGCTCCACGAAGGCGCCGTAGGCGGTGAGGTTGCGCACCTTGCCGGCGATCTTGCTGCCGACCGGGAAACGGCTCTCGATCTCGTCCCACGGGTTGGGCTCGAGCTGGCGGACGCCGAGGGAGATCTTCTGCTCCTCCTTGTTGATGCCGAGCACGACGGCCTCGATTTCGTCGCCGGTGGTGAGGACGTCCTGCGGGCGGGTGATGCGCTTCGTCCAGGAGAGCTCGGAAACGTGGATGAGGCCTTCGACCCCCTCCTCGATCTCGACGAACGCGCCGTAGGGCACGAGCTTGGTGATGCGCCCTTTGACCGTGCTGCCGATGGCGAATTTGACCTCGATATCTTCCCACGGGTTGTTGGCCATCTGCTTGAGGCCGAGGCTGACGCGCTCCTTCTCTTTGTTGACGTCGAGGATTTCGACTTCGAGCATCTGGCCGATGGCGACCATCTCGCTCGGGTGGTTGATCCGGCCCCAGCTCATGTCGGTGATGTGGAGCAGGCCGTCCATCCCCTGGAGATCGACGAAGACGCCGAAGTCGGTGATGTTCTTGACCATGCCCTCGACCTTGTCGCCGATGCGGACGGTCTCGAGGAATTGGGCGCGCTGCTCGGCGCGCTCCTGCTCGATGACCTCCCGGCGTCTGAGGACGATATTCTTACGGTCGTCGTTGACCTTGACGATCTTGAACTCGTAGACGTTGCCCACGTATTCGTTGAGGTCTTTCGGCGGGATGATGTCGATCTGCGAGCCGGGGAGGAAAGCCTCCACGCCGACATTGACCATGAGGCCGCCTTTGACGACCGACTTGACCTTGCCTTTGACGAGGCCGCCGTCCTGGAAAACTTTGACGATCTTGTCCCAGTTCTGTTTGTGCGCGGCTTTTTCTTTCGAGAGGACGACCATGCCCTCATCGTTCTCGAGGC
>CAZKYJ010001110.1:0-1839 GCA_964556355.1 uncultured Verrucomicrobiales bacterium
CTCGGCCGCCGCGCCGACCACTCCGCGCGCGTGCAGATCGACACCCTCGTCGACCTGGCCAACGAGGCACTCGCGGAAAAGGCGGGCCTCGACTCCCGCCTCGGCACCGGTTCCGGACACGGTGCCGGCGACCTCGCCGCCATGCGGGACATCCTTCGCGTCGGCACCTCGGCGGGCGGCGCCCGCGCCAAAGCCGTCATCGCTTGGAACGAGGCCACCGGCGAGGTCCGCTCCGGCCAGGTTGCCGCCGCCGAAGGCTTCGGCTATTGGCTACTCAAGTTCGACGGCGTGGCCGCCAACCGCGACAAAGAACTCGCGGATCCCCAAGGTTACGGCCAGGTCGAGTTTGCCTATTCCCAGATGGCCGCTGCGGCCGGCATCACCATGTCCGAGTGCCGCCTTCTCGAAGAAAACGGGCGCCGCCACTTCGTGACCCGGCGCTTCGACCGCGGTCCCGGCGGCGAGAAGGTTTTTATGCAGTCGCTCTGCGGCCTCGCCCACTACGACTTCAACGAGGCCGGAGCCCACGGCTACGAACAGGCGCTCGCCGTCGCCGAACGTCTCGACCTCACCCGCGACGCCCTCCGCCAGCTCTTCCGCCGCATGGCCTTCAATGTCATGGCGCGCAACCAGAACGATCACACCAAGAACATCGCCTTCCTCATGGACAAGCGAGGACGCTGGAACCTCGCCCCCGCCTACGACGTCATCTATGCCCACAACCCCGCAGGCCGCTGGACGAGCCAGCACCAGATGACCATCAACGGGAAACGCGACCACTTCACCCGCACCGACCTCCACGCCGTCGCCCGCCGCTTCCGCCTCGGTCGCCCCACCGCCACCGATACCGTCCTCCAAGAAATCGACAACGCCCTCGCCCGCTGGCCGGAATTCGCCACCGACGCCCGCATCCCCGCTCCCTGGGCCGCCGAGATTGCCCGCCACCACCGGCGCCTCGACTCCCTCCCGGCATCGTGATGCGAGCGGACGGTTGCCCTCCGCCGATCCCAGTATTCCTTGCCCCCATGAGAATTGCCATTGGCTCCGACCACGCCGGGTTTCGCTACAAGCAAGCGATCGTCGATCACCTGCGGGCATCCGGCCACGACGTCACCGACTTCGGAACGGATTCCGAACGCGCCGTGGACTACCCGAAGTTCATCTTTCCCGTGGCCAGGGCGGTGGCGGCTGGCGAGTACGAACGCGGCATCGTCCTCGGAGGCTCTGGCAATGGTGAGGCGATTGCCGCCAACCGGATCAGGGGCGTGCGTGCCGGACTTTGCTGGAACCTCGAATCCGCCCGCCTGACCCGCCGGCACAACGACGCCAACGTCCTCTCCCTGGGCGAGCGCATGATGGATCTCCCCTCCGCTCTCGCGCTCGTGGACGTGTTCCTGGAGACCCCGTTCGAAGGCGGGCGCCACATCGACCGCATCCGCCAGCTCGACGAGGGGTGATATTGGACTCCTTGCAGCCCACCCGATCCGCTCCATAATCCCACCCCGCCAAACGGCGGGATCCCGGTCTATCGTACTGCCTTTCACCCATCCTCCAGTCCCGTGTCCCTCATCGTCCAAAAATACGGCGGTACCTCGGTCGGTTCCGCAGAGCGCATCCAGAATGTCGCTCGGCGGGTCATGGCCACCCAGGACGAGGGGCACCAGGTCGTCGCTGTCGTCTCCGCGATGTCCGGGGTCACCAACCACCTCGTCGCCCTCGCCGATGCCGTCACCGGCAGCGACAACGATCCCACGGACCGCGAGCTCGACGTCCTCCTCGCCACCGGCGAACAACAGACGATCGCCCTCACCGCGATGGCGGTCAACGCCTTGGGCGGCA
>CAZKYJ010001111.1:0-1838 GCA_964556355.1 uncultured Verrucomicrobiales bacterium
CTCAATTCCCAGTTCGCGGTGGAGCACGTCTTCGACGAGGACGTCACCGAGTTCGTATTCGGCTTCGGTCTGGTGAAGAGCTTTGGCCAGCCCGCGGAGGCGGCGGCTGGCCGCGAAGACGAGCACGGACATGAGCACGGGCACGCGTCCGCGGCGGGGCGGCTCAACCTTCACCTCGAGGTTACGGGATCGGTGGGGCTGGGCGGCGGCTCGGGGGGGCAGGTGAACGCCGAGGGCTTGCTCGGACTCAGCTACGCGCTGGCTCCAAACATGGATTTGAGGATCGGCTACGAGTTCCCGCTCTCCTCGCCGCGAGAGTTCGACTTCGGCTTCGTGAGCGGAGTGGTCTGGCACTTCTGATGGCGCACCGGGGTTTCGGGCTGCGTTTTTCTGCGATAGTGCAAGGGGCTCAGGCGCCCCGACGTTTAGGGTAGGACGAATCCGTAGGTCGGTGCTTGCCGTTGTGCGGCATCCGATTGACCATGGCTCCCCTACTCATGATCCTCCGGCTGCTCCCCCTAGTCCTTTGCCTCGCGGCACTCGCTTCCCCGCGGGCGTTTTCTCAAGAGCTCCCGGACGAGGTCGCCAACCGGATCTCGGACCTCGAGTCGAAACTCGGCCAGGCGCTCCCCACCTCGCCGGAGGCCGCCGATGCCATGCTCGCCCTCATCGATCTCTACGCGGAGCACGGCCAGGCCTTCGGGCTTGCCCGCACGACCGGAACCTTCGTCACCGCACAAACCGAACACCCGGACCACCGCCGGATCCTCCGCCTGCGGATCGACGCTCTCAAAGCGACTTCCCGCCACGCGGAGATCCAGGCAACCGCCCGGCAGTTCCTCGAGCGCTACCCGGAAGGGGACGGTGCCGCCCACGCCTGGCGCAGCCTCGCGGAATCGCTGGCCGCCGCGGGATCCGACGACCGGCCGGCGATCGGGGAGGCCTTCGAAAACGCGCGGCGGATCGCCGGATCCGAGGCCGGCTTCGAGGACGGCATCCGCTCCATCCACCACTACCTCGAGCACAACAACGCGGCCAGCTATGCCGCGGCGGCCGAGGTCGCTAAAATAATGGTGTCCGACCTGGGTGACACGCCCGCCTCGGCGGAGATCGGCTACCAAGGTTTCCGCGCCGCCCTCCGCTCGGGTGACCGCGATCTGGTGGTCACCCTCGGCGAACTGGTCATTGGTCGTCCCCAGAAGCTGGGCGACACCCGGCTGGCGGCCGTCTACTCCGATCTCGGCGACACCTATCGCGACCTCGAGCGCGCGGACGAAGCCGTCGCCGCCCTGAAAAAATCGCTCGCGCTCCGCCCCGACCCGGAAACCCACTACCGGCTCGTCAACGCGATCGCCGCCCCGGCCCAGCTCGCTCCGGTGGTGGCCGATTTCGCCGCCCGCTACCCCGACCACTCCCGCCACTGGCAAGCCGTCCGCGAACTGGCACAGCGCCACCTCGATGCCAAAGACGTCGCCGGCGCGGAGCGGGTGCTCGCCGCGTCCGTCGGCAATGTCCCGCCCGGCGACGCCTGGCATCTCCAGTGGATGCTCGCCTTCGACGTGACCCGCGACGCGATGGAGAAGCCCGACAAAGCGGTCGCCCTCGTGCGGGCGATGCTTTTCGACGATCCCGCCGACGACTCGAACCTCGCCGGCGCACTCGGCTGGCTTCTCGGGCGCGACGATTGGCAGGCCGATCTCAACCGCTACCTCAAGACCGCCTCCGACCACCCCGAGGTTTCGGCCTACCGCGGGCTCCTCGCTGGATGGCTCAAAGATGGTGACAAGGAACGCACGGCTACCGCCAAGGGGCGTTATGAGGCGTTCCTCGAATCACCC
>CAZKYJ010001112.1:0-1364 GCA_964556355.1 uncultured Verrucomicrobiales bacterium
ACGGCCCGAGCGAGTGCATCGGGACCATCGTTGTCTCCGGGGACAAGGTTTTCGGTTCCATCGGTCAAGACCCCGAGCACGGCGAGGGCGTCGGGCGGTTTGTCTGCATTGATCCGACCTTGCGGGGCGATATCAGCGGCAAGCAGGTCTGGGAGTTCAAAGGGATCGATCGGACGGTTTCCACCCCGGCGATCGCCGATGGCCTCATCTACATCGCCGACTACACCGGCCGACTCTTCTGCCTCGATGAGAAGACGGGCGAAGAATACTGGAACCACGATACCAAGGGGCACATCTGGGCCTGCCCGCTCGCCGTCGACGGCCACGTCTACATCGGCAACGAGGAGGGTGAACTCACTATCCTCAAACAGGGCAAGGAGCTGGAAGTCGTCGATCTTATCGAGTTCGATGCGCCGCTCTACTCCAACCCGGTCGTCGCCAACGGCACGCTCTACGTCACGACTCACACGCACCTCTACGCCTTCGCCACCAAGCAGTGAACAAGGTCGTCGTCATCCTCTTCATCGCACTCTTCGTGCTTCACCAAGACTTCTGGAACTGGGACAACCGGAGCCTCGTCTTCGGGTTCCTCCCGGCCGGGCTGGCCTACCATGGCGCTTTTTCCATCGCCGCGTCGCTGCTTTGGCTCTTCGCCATCAAGTTCGCATGGCCCGCTGAAGTTGAAGCCTGGGCTGACGGCGCCGAAGGGGAGGGGACTGGCTCATGAGCGAGACTGCCGAATTCACCTCCGTCTGGATCATCCTCGGTTACTTCGCGTTGCTCATCGCGCTCGGGGTATTCGCCAGCCGCTTCCTCAAGGGTACCAGCGCCGACTACTTTGTCGTCAGCCGGAACGTCGGCGCCTTCCTGCTCCTCATGTCGATTTTCGGCACGACGATGACGGGATTCGCCCTCGTTGGCTCCACGGGAAAGGCCTACAGCGATGGGATCGGGGCCTTCGGCCTCATGGCCTCGTGGTCCGGGCTCATCCACTCGGCAGTCTTCTTCCTCGTGGGGATCAAGCTGTGGGCGGTGGGCAAGCGTTACGGGTATGTCACCCAGTCCGAGTATTTCCGGGCGCGCTTTGATTCTCCCGCCCTCGGATACGTCCTCTTCCCGGTCCTGATCCTCCTGGTCATCCCCTACTTGCTCGTTGGAGTTATCGCGGCGGGCAAGTTTCTCCAAGGCACCACCGGGGGCATGTTCCCCGATATCGAATCCTTCCAGCTCCCCCCCATCCCGCTCCCGGACGGCTCCTCCCGGCCCAACCCGATCAGCGGCGGGCTACCTCCCCAGTACGGCGGCGCCATCATTTGTCTGATCGTGCTTTTCTACGTCTTCGCCGGTGGCATGCGCGGTGCCGT
>CAZKYJ010001112.1:1374-1837 GCA_964556355.1 uncultured Verrucomicrobiales bacterium
CCAGACGATCGTCTTCATCACGACCGGCGTCATCGCATTCTACATGATCTCCAGCAGAATGGGCGGTCTTGTCGAAGCTGGCAAGATGGTCTCCGAGAGCGAGTTCGGCTCGCAGCGCCTCGCTCGGGAGGGGTTGATGGGCAAGCTCCAGTTCTTCTCCTACTTCCTGATACCGCTCTCCGTCGGGATGTTCCCCCACCTCTTCCAGCACTGGCTGACCGCCAAGAGCGCGAAGAGCTTCCGCCTCACGGTGGTCGCCCATCCTCTCTTCATCCTCATCGTTTGGCTGCCCTGCATCCTCATCGGCGTCTGGGCAGCCGGCCAGTTCGGCGCGGGCGTCAACCCCAATGCCGTCCTCGGTCGCATGGTCAATACCATGGTGCATTCCGAGGTGCTCGCCGGGCTGGTCGGTGCGGGCGTTCTCGCCGCCATCATGTCGAGCCTCGACTCCCAGTTCATGTGT
>CAZKYJ010001113.1:0-1830 GCA_964556355.1 uncultured Verrucomicrobiales bacterium
TGTCTATCATTCTACCGTTTGCGGCAACCGCGCCGCGGCCCCGCGCCGCGCCTTCCTTCTCCAGCAACCGCACGATTTCGTTCGCCTCCGTTATCTCCTCCCGCGTCGGCGAGAAGACGCGGTTCACCGTCTCCACTTGGCCGGGGTGGATGCAGTACTTCCCCCGAAAACCGAGACGTCGCGCCCGTCGCGCGTCCGTCTCCAGCCGTTCACGGTCAGCATAGTCAGGCTCCGGCGTGTCGATAGCCGCCACCCCGCCCGCGGCGGCGGCGTGCGACACCTGCGCCCGCGGCCAGTCCAGCTCGTAGGCGTCCTCGCCCCGCTCCAGGCCCACGTCCGCCCGCAGGTCCTCCGCCCCCAGCGACAACGCGACTATGCGCGACGAAGCTTTCGCCGTCGCCTGCGCGTTCAACACGCCCTCCGCCGACTCCACCAGCGGCACGATTCCGACCGCGCCCGGCGCCATGCCCCGCTCCCGCTCCGGCGATTCGAGACGGCCCTCCGCCTGCGCGACCGCTTTCGGTCCGTGAGACTTGGGAAGCACAATGGCTCGAAGGCCGGGCCTAACCACAGCGGCAAGGTCGTCCTCCAGCAGGTCCGTCTCCAGGCCGTTCACCCTAACGAATACAGTCTGGCCCTGGCCCGCCAGGCTCCCGACGGCCTCCGCGGCCGCCGTCCGCGCCTCCGCTTTCTGCGCCGGCGGTACGGAATCTTCCAGGTCCAGGCAGATAACGTCCGCCCGCGCCTCCGGCGCCCGCAATACGTACTTCTCCACCATCGCCGGAACGAACAGGACGCTCCGCAAAATCGGAATAACGCGTTGCTCTTGTTGCATACATTCAGGTCTCAGGCTGATAATTCGAGCGGAAGTTCGTCGCCCGTTGGAACGCGGGCCTAGTTTAGCCATAGTCCTCACCAAATCGCAAGTTCACCTATAGACGCAAACCAAGCCCGTGACCCGCCCGCCATTGCTTGACCCTATATCCGAAGGCTCGCTATAATCGCCCGCAGCCCCTCAGGCTCGACGGAGCTACTACACATGCGAAACCCGAGAGCGTTCTTCAAGCCACTGTCGATAGGTGCGCCGGAGCCGCCCCGCGAGCTTCCCGCCCGGCCGGCGCGTATGATTCACTTCTTCCCGCCGCACATCGAGAAGGTGCGCGCCAAGATACCGCAGCTTATCCCTCAGGTGGATGTTCTGCTCGGCAACCTTGAAGACGGCATCCCGGGCGAAGACAAGGAAGCGGCGCGGCACGGCCTTGTCGAAGTCGCCCTGAACAACGACTTCGGCAACACATCGCTCTGGACTCGCATCAACAGCCTGGACAGCCCTTGGGTCGTCGACGACCTTCTGACCGTCATCCCACAGGTCGGCCACAAGCTGGACGTCGTCATGGTGCCAAAGGTGGAGGGGCCGTGGGACATACACTATCTTGATCGCCTGCTCGCCCAGCTGGAGGCCAAGCACGGAATCAACAAGGCGCTCCTGATTCACGCCATCCTCGAGACCGCGTTGGGCGTCTCCAACGTCGAGGAGATCGCCGCCGCCAGCCCCCGCATGCAGGGCATCAGCCTCGGCCCGGCGGACCTCGCCGCGTCCAGGCGCATGAAAACCACCAGGGTCGGCGGCGGTCACCCCGCGTATCAGGTCATCGCCGACCCCGATCCCGACAACCCGGACGCGGAGCGCCGGTCGGCGCAGCAAGACCCCTGGCACTACACCCTCGCCCGCATGGTCGACGCCTGCAACTCCGCCGGCATCCTACCCTTCTACGGCCCCTTCGGCGCCATCGAAGACCCGCTGGCCTGCCAGTACCAGTTCCGGGCCGC
>CAZKYJ010001114.1:0-1829 GCA_964556355.1 uncultured Verrucomicrobiales bacterium
CATCGGATTTTTCGCCGAGCGGGAAGGCGGGCATCGGGCTTGCCGGGGATGCGATGACATCGACCTCCTCGAACGCCCGCGTAAAATCTTGGCGGATGAGGGTTCGCACCTTCTGCGCGCGCAGGTAGTAGGCGTCGTAGTAGCCGGAGCTGAGGACGTAGGTTCCCAAGAGGATGCGGCGCTTGACCTCGTCGCCGAATCCCGCCTCGCGGGTGGCGGTGTACATCGAGAGGAGGTCGCCGTCGCCACCGTGGCGGTTGCCGTAGCGCACGCCATCGAATCGGGCGAGGTTCGATGAGGCCTCGGCGGTGGCGATAATGTAGTAGCAGGCCACGGCGTATTCCGTGTGGGGCAGCGAGATTTCCACCGGCACGGCGCCGAGCGATTCGAGCTGCCTGATCGCGGCATCGGTGGCGGTGCGCACTTCCGGATCGATGCCCTCGATGAAGTATTCTTTGGGAAGCCCGACCTTGAGCCCGCGGGGGTCGCGCCCGAGCGCCGCGGTGAAATCGGGAACGTCCGTCCCGAGCGAGGTCGAGTCCTGCGGGTCATGACCGGCGATCGTATTGAGGACGAGGGCGGCGTCTTCAACGGTGCGGGTCATCGGGCCGATCTGATCGAGGGAGGAGGCGAACGCCACCAGGCCGTAGCGGGAGACCCTGCCATAGGTCGGCTTCAATCCGACGATCCCGCAGTGTGCGGCGGGTTGCCGGATCGAGCCACCGGTGTCCGATCCGAGGGCGGCGATGGCGGTGCCGGCGGCCACGGCGGCGGCCGACCCCCCGCTCGATCCGCCTGGGATCCGGTCCAGATCCCACGGGTTGCGGGTCGTTTGGATCGCCGAGTTCTCGGTGGACGATCCCATGGCAAACTCGTCCATATTGGTGCGCCCCAGCGGGATCGCCCCGGCGGCGCGCAGTTTGGCGATCACGGTGGCGTCGTAGGGGGCGATGTAGCCGCCTGTCAGGAGCTTAGACGCGCAGCCGCAGCCGGCGCCTTTCACATTGATGGCGTCTTTGATCGCGATGGGAATGCCCCCGAGCGGAAGCGAAACATCAGCGGAGTCGGCCGCGGCCAGGGCGGCGTCGGTGTCGGCGGACAGATACCCTCCGATCATACCGTCGTGACTCCCGATGGAATCGATGATCGATCGGACGAGGTCGCGTGATGAGATTTCGCCAGCTTGGAGCCGGGCGCGGGATTCGGCGATGGTGGTCATTCGACGACTTTCGGGACAAGGAATTGATCCGTGGTCTTCTTGGGCGCGTTGCCGAGGGCATCCTCGCGGGGGAGGGACGGTCGGGGGCGGTCGGGGCGGAGGACATCGAAGACGGCGGCGGCGTGGGCGGTCGGCTCGATGCCGGTGACATCGAGCTCATTGAGCTTGTCGACGTAGGACAGGATATCGCCAAGCTGGGTGCTGTAGCGGGTCAGTTCTTCCTCGGTGAGGTCGAGCCGGGCGAGCTGGGCGACGTGGGTGAGATCGAGCGGTTCGGGCATGGGAGCGGAATGCTGCCGGTGGATGGGCAGGATTTCAAGGCTCATTCGCCATCGGTGCGTCGCTCCAGCGCGGGGTGGTAAAGGACGAGTTCCGGGACGCCAGACGGTGGCATGAGGGGCTGCTCCAGCGTGGAAAACTCTCCATCCGGCCAGTGGACTTCCACCTTGGCTAGGGTGTCGTTGGCCGGGATGCCAACGAGCCGATCGGGCGACGATTGCGACAAGTAGCCGGAGCCGGCAGAGACTTCCATGGTCTGCGCGGCGCCGTTCTTCAGCCGGGCGGTGATGTGCGCACCGATGGCGGTCGGGTTGCCGGGGCGGTCGACGAG
>CAZKYJ010001115.1:0-1824 GCA_964556355.1 uncultured Verrucomicrobiales bacterium
GTGTTTGGCCTTTCCCTCCGCGCCGCTGCCCGGGACGGGGACGAACGGGTCGTGCGTCAAGATCATCGGGTAGTAGGCGAAAAACGGCCGGTCGCGCTCTTCCACCATGAAATCCCCGAGGTAGCCGGCGACCACGTCCGGACCGAAGGCCTCCTCGGGATAGTCGACCTTTTCGCCGTCGACCTCCAAACCGGGACCCCAGAACCGCTCGGGCCGATCGGTGACCTGCCAGAGACACCAGCGGTCGAACCCGAAGTGCGCCGGCGCCTGGCTCCCGCCGTCGAGCTGCCATTTGCCGGCGATCGCCGTGTCGTAGCCGAGCTCCCTGAAATAGTGGCCGAAGGTTTCCGCCTGCGGGTCGAGCTGGCCGAAGCGCACGTAGTTCCGCGAGTTGTAGAGCCCGGTCATCAGCTGGACTCGGGTCGGCGTGCAGAGCGGCTGGGAGTGGCAACGCGTAAAGCGCATGCCCGCGGCGGCCAGCGCGTCGAGGTGCGGCGTGGCGTAGTCGCCGCCGTTGCAGTGGAGCCCTTCGTAGCCGAGGTCGTCCGCCATGATGAGCAAGATGTTGGGGCGATCGCCGCCCGCCGCCGGGACGACGGGGAGCAGGGCGACGAAAAGGGCGAGCAGTGGGCGTGGGGGCATGGTCGTTCGATACGTTCGGCGAGCTGGGGAGATTTCGCGCGCCCGGCCGATTCCGATTGCTAGACCGGCACCATTCTGCCAGTAGCATAGGTTCGATGAAACTGACCCCCACCGCGCTCCTCGGCGTGGCCGCTGTGCTCGTGGCGATCGCCACCGCCCGTGCCGCCGACCGCCCGAACATCCTTTGGCTCACTTCCGAGGATAACAACATCACCTGGGTGGGTGCCTACGGAAACCCCCACGCCGAGACACCGAACATCGACAAACTCGCCGCCGAGGGGTTTCGCTACACGCACTGCTTCGCGAATGCTCCGGTCTGCGCCCCCCAGCGCAGCACGTGGATCACCGGCGTCTATGCGCTCTCCATGGGAACCCATCCGATGCGCAGCCGCTACCGCATCCCCCACGACCGGATTCCCTACTACCCCGACCAGCTCCGAGCCGCCGGCTACTTCACCTCGAACCACACCAAGACCGATTACAATATCGGCGGTCGCGACGACGGTGACTGCTGGGACACCAAAGCGAAGTTCGCCTGGCGGGACCGCGCGGAGGGGCAGCCGTTCTTCTGTATCATCAACGATACCCAGAGCCACGAGAGCAAAGCCCAGGGCGATGTCGCTAACACGAAGCACGATCCCGAGTACGTCAGCCTCCACGCCTACCACCCGGACATCCCGGAGATCCGCCGGAACTACGCCAAGTACCATGACGCCGTCGCCCGCATGGATGCCAGCGTCGGCGAAGCGCTCGCCGAGTTGGAAAAAGACGGTCTCGCCGACGACACCATCGTCATCTACAACTCCGACCACGGTGGCGTCCTCCCGCGGAGCAAGCGCTTCCTCTACGAGAGCGGTATCCATTGCCCGCTCATCGTGCGCATCCCGGAAAAATGGAAGTCCCTCTGGCCGGCCGATGCCCCGGGGGCGACCGTCGACCGCCTCGTCAGCTTCGTCGACCTGCCCAAGACCTGGCTCAGCCTGACCGGCGCCGAAATCCCCGCCGCCATGCAGGGCACGATCTTCCTCGGCGAGGGAACCGAGCCCGAGCCGGAATTCCAGTTCAGCTTCCGCGGTCGCATGGACGAGCGGGTGGAGAGCGTCCGCGCCGTCCGCGACAAACGCTACGTCTACATCCGCAATGACATGCCCTGGGCGCCCGCTGGCCAGCACCTCAACGACC
>CAZKYJ010001116.1:0-1820 GCA_964556355.1 uncultured Verrucomicrobiales bacterium
GGCGTACCCATCGGTGGGCGAGATGCTCGATGAGCCCCGCCCGCTGGCGGGAGGGCGCGAGGTCGGCGAGGTAGCCCGCGGCCAAAGCGGGATCCGAGAGGGCGATCTCGTCGATGGCCGGTTCGGCAGCGATCCAGAATTCGGGGCCGTGTTCCAATGAACCGAGCCAGTCGAGCACCGCGGAAGGCTCCCGCCGCGCCCAGCCGCGTGCGGCGGCGCGGCTCCAGTGCTCGCGCTGGATCGGGTCCCGCGCCCCCCGGGCGAATGCCCATGCCGCGTGCGGCTCGCGCAGCGCCCAGCGGTGGAAGAAATCGCCGAACCGACTCCCGTCGGGGAGCGTTGCCAGGTAGCTCGCGAATCCCGTTGGGTCGTCGAATCCCGCGCGCTCCGCCATCCCGTGGAGCGCGTGCTCCCGAAGCTCCGGGTTGGCGATTCTCGTAAGGGCCTCCTTCGCGGCCGCCATGTCCTGCTCCGCCAGGGCATGAAAGACGGCGTGCAGGGAAGACGCCTTTACGAAATAATCGTCCTCCGACAGGAGCAGCTCCAACGCTCCCGCCGGATCCCGATCAACTAGCTGATGGTAGGCCGAGATGAGGCGGCGCCGGCTCTCCACATTTGCTGGAGCGCCCCCATCTCGCTCGACGATGAGCCGCTTCAGTCCCGCTATGTCGCCGTCGGGAAAGGCGGGGTCCGCAGCGTCGCCGCCCCCGTCCACACCGGTCGCATCGGCCTCGCCAGGCCGATCGGTGGCCTGGGACGGGAGCCGTTCGCTGGCGTCGCCCGTGTCCGTGGCATCCCGGCGTCCCAGAAGCGTTGCCGGAGCACTCTCAGAACCTGGCAGCAAGAGCCTGTCGACCGCCATGCCGGCCGCGAACGCGATGGCGGCGACGGAGCCTACGACGAGTGGGGGTTTCATCACGACGAGAAATACAGGTCGCACCACGTTCAGCGCGCCTCGCGGGAAAGGCAAGCCGGCGGGGATCCGCGTGGCCTCGCCCGCCGGCGAGCAAGCCCCGATCCGTCCTCACCGGGGGAGGGGGACGCCGGGAGAGGCAGGGGTCTCGGCAATCGCATTTCTCCCGGGAGACCTCAGATGTTGATCCCGTCCTCCGAGGCACGAAAAAGCCGCCGGCACAGGACGCGCCGACGGCTTCGTGAATTCGGAACTCTGGAGAGCAGCCTAGGCTTTTTCCTCAGCGGCCGGAGCCTCCGCGGGAGATTCTTCGGCCACGTAGGTATCGACCCACTCGATGAAGGCCATGGGAGCCGAGTCACTGTGCCGCTGGCCGAGCTTGGTGATCCGGCAGTAACCGCCTTTGCGATCGGCGGCGGCCGGGGCGATCTCGCTGAAGAGTTTGCTCACCGCCAGTTTCTGGCGCTGGCTCTGGTTCTTCAAGATGGTCGCGGCGCGCCGGCGGGCGTGCACGGTGTCCCGCTTGCCGAGGGTGACGAGCTTCTCCGCAAAGGGGCGGAGGGCTTTCGCCTTGGCGAGCGTGGTCTTGATCTGGTGGTGCTCGATCAGGCTGCACGCGAGGTTCGCCAGAAGGGCGTCCCGGTGCGCGGGCTTGCGCTGGAGCTTAACGGTTTTGCGCTGGTGTCGCATGGCAGGTTACTAGTCGTTGTTGATGTTTTGGCTGATGAGGTCGGCGAGGCCAGACGGCATGTCGTCGTCCATGCCGCCACCGGCACCGAGGAGCGGCGCGGCGTAGGGCTGCTCGAGGAGGGCAGGATCGATCTTCATGCCGAGGGAGAGACCGAGTTCGGAGAGCTTGTCCTTGATCTCGTTGAGCGACTTCTTGCCGAAGTTGCGGTACTTGAGC
>CAZKYJ010001117.1:0-1816 GCA_964556355.1 uncultured Verrucomicrobiales bacterium
GAGAACTCGCAGGCCGTCTCGCTCGACGGCAACACCGTCGCCCATCTCAGCGGCGAGGCCGGCACCGGAGCATTCGTTGTTTCCGGCAGCGGCGGGCGCGCGACGCGCAACGCGATCGACGACGTTGGCTCTCACGGGATCCTCGCCAAGGGCGATCGGTTCGTTGCCGAAGACAATGTCATTCGGCACTTCGGTGTGAGTTTCAAACAGGGGGCGGGCATTCGCATCGACGGGAGCGGCCACCACGCCGCCCACAACCGGATCGAGTACGGTCCGCGCTGGGGGATCGGGTTTCACGGGCGGGGTCACACCATCGAATTCAACCGCATCCACGGCGTCTCGCTCGAGACCGCCGACACCGCCGCCATCTACGGGGGGGCGCATGGTGATCCCCGCAACGGGCGCCACCTCATCCGCTACAACGTCATCACCGACGTGCCCGGGCTGGCCCTCGATGTCGCTTCCGGCGAGTACCTCCCCACCTCGGCCGCCGGCATCTATCTCGACTATGGGATGAGCGACTGCACGGTGACCGGTAACGTCGTCGCCCGCGCCTCGCTCGGTGGCGGTTTCAACCACGGCGGGATCCGCAACACCTGGAGCGGGAACGTATTCATCGATGGCACCGAGCGTCAGATGACCTTCGACCAGTGGGAAGAGATGCCAGGCCAGTGCCGGTTCGTCGGGAATATCGTTGCCTACACAAAGGGGGGGGCCGTGTATCTCAAGTTGTCCCCCGGTGCCGTAGTCGCCGCGAATAACAACCTGATCAACCCGGCTGGCGGCGCGCCGAAAGTGCGGCGCGGCGACAGCGTCATCCCGTGGGAGGACTGGCTCGCGACCGGGCAGGATGCCGCGTCGCTACTGGCGGATCCGATCGTTGGCGACGACCTGCAACTCGGGGCCACTTCGCCTGCACTCGCCTCCGGCTTCGAGCCGATTCCCGTCGATGCCGCGGGACCGCGATCGAAATAGCCGAGAGCGCCGGGAGAATTCCAGCTGAAAACTTTCACAGAAAGTTGGCTACGTTGCCCAATATCTGGGAAACGTGGAATGCCGGTCACTCCGTTCGCATCTTCGCCCTCGGCTAACAGAGTCGGCACCACGATGATATCGCCCGGTTTCAGCAAGACTCGACCGTGGCGAACCTGAACGCCGTCGATCGTGATGCTGCCGATTCCCCCACCGTTGATCCGGATGACCCGAGCCCACTCGCACAACCAAAATATTTCTGAAGCCGGAGTCATCAGTAAACCCCTCGCACTGGCTAAGCGGTTCTTGGAACTCCATTCCCTCGTAAAAGTCCACCACCGCCGGAATCTTGACCTCGCCCAATCCCGTAATGGCATCGCGCCCGTCGGGAAGCAGTCTCCGTTCCTCCTCGGCGCGCAACGATCCGATGAGGATCTGCGACGCCACAACAATTACCCAAATCCTCATGGTCAGATCGCGCCACCGCAACGCGAAGGGCGCGATCAAATGCCGGCTGAGAGCCCACCCGCAACCCCTTCAATTGACCCAGCCAGAATCGAGCCCGACCAGCCCTGCAGTTGCCGGAATGCACAATCCCGCGATCTTGTTGTCTGGTTCGTTGCCCCAGGTGACGCATCGTCTCGGACAACACCCCCCCCGAAGCCATGACGAAATCCCAAATTTTCACCCTCGCCCTCCTCGGCATCGCCCTACCGGTCATCGGCATCCAGTATGTCCAAAATGCCCGTCTAACCAAGGAGCTTGAGAACGTCCATCCGTCAGAAAAATCGAGAGAAGGCCCGGTCGCCAGCTACCAAGCTGATTCCAATGCCACCATAGAAAG
>CAZKYJ010001118.1:0-1807 GCA_964556355.1 uncultured Verrucomicrobiales bacterium
GGCAACAATTCGGTGCGCGACGAGAAATGGCGCTACATCCGCTACGTCGATGGCTCCGAGGAACTCTACGACCTCGAAGGTGACCCTAACGAGTTCACCAACCTGGCCAACGACTCGGCGCACAGTGCCACCCTGGTCGAGCTGCGCCGCTGGATTCCGGCCTACCAGGCACCCCACGCGCCGAAGAGCGCGGCGCGGATCCTCAGGTATCGAGACGCGGAGCCGGAGTGGGAAGGGCAGCCGATCGGGAGGGACGACCCCATCCCCGAGCTCTGACGCTCCGGGGTCCCACCTATCGCCAGCCCGGCCCCGAAGCCCCCCCGCTTCATGGCTCGAAATCGAACTCTCGGCGGTAGAACTTCCGGGAGGCTCCGTTCGTGTCCTCGTAAGTTTCGGTGACAACCCCACCCGACTCGCTACGATCGATCAGGGTGAGGTCACCGGAGGCGTCGCGCCAGTCGGCAAGGTCTTCCGAACTGCTGATCGGTCGCCGGAGGTCGTAGGCTCTGGCATTGGACTGTGCGACGACATTGGGGAGATCGAGGTCGAGGGAGGCCGCACCGTCGGGCTCCCGGGGGTCGCTGCCGGCACCGTACTCTTCGAGGTTCGAACGCCCGTCGCCATCGGGATCGTCCTCGGGCGCCGTGGCGAGCCCGGCATCGATCTCCTCCGTGGAGAAATGCTGCTCCAGCAAGCGGGCATAGGGGGGATCCACCTCGACGGGCACGGCCGTCACCGAACCCATCTCGTAGGGGAGTTCCCAATAGCGGGTGCCCTCGCGGTTCGAGAAGTAGAGGTGGCTCTCGGTGCGGCCATCGGGGTTGCCGTCGGCCCAGAAGCGGGCGAAGCGCTCGGCCGCGCCGAGCGTCCGGCGAACGTAGCCGTGGTTGCGCGCGCTTTCCCGGGTGGTGGTGTGCACCCGTTCCCAGACCGCACCCGCATCGGTGGATTCCCAGACCTCGACCTCGCCACCCTGCCCCCAGTAGCGCTCCGTGCCCCCCGGGGCAGCCGGGGCTCCGGTCGGGCCGATGACCCGCCAGAGGGCGCCCTCGACAACGAGGCTCCCGGTGTCGTAGTTGTGGGTGACGGTGGAGGTCGCCGTGGCGGACGCGGGCATTTCGCGCGTGTCCCACGCGGTGCCGTTCCAGTGCGAGGTGACCCAGCGGCGGGGCTCGGCGAACGGCCCCGGCTGGTGGGCGTTGCCACCGGAATTGGCAGCGGTGGTGTAGAAGAGAACCGGGTTTTCGTCGGCGTCGAAGTTGAGGTCATTGAGGTAGACGAGCTTCTCGGCGGAGGCGCCGTCGAAGACTTTGGTGGGGCTGGCGGCGGAGGTGACGGGTAGTGTCACCGGCGTGGTGCCATCGGCCAACGTCCAGGTGGCACCGAAGTCGGTCGTCTGGACGTAGAAGAGATCGGTGCGCTTGTCGACATTGAGGCCGGGGTGGCGGTTGAACATGACGCCGACCTTGTCGCCGACGTTCCAGGAATACATGTAGTGCCCTTGGATATCGGCGATCTGCCGGTTGGCGGACCAGTCGAGCCCGTCGGGGCTGGTGCGGTAGAAGAGTTCGCGCCCCGGCTGGTAGATGGTGAAGAAGTGGATGAACCCGGAACCGGGAAGGTAGAAGACCTGCGGATAGCCGCGCCGGTCGCCGCCGGGACCCTCGACGATCTGAAACTCGGCACTGCTGTAGGGGGCGGTGCTCCTGAACGTGTAGTCGTGGCGGCTGGTATTGCGCCCGGACACGAAGACCCAGAGGAACCCCTCGTCGTCGACGGCGAGCGCCGGGTTGTCGTGGGGATCGTT
>CAZKYJ010001119.1:0-1805 GCA_964556355.1 uncultured Verrucomicrobiales bacterium
GACGCCCTCCTGACCGGATCAGTCCGACGTCCTCCCACATCATCTGGCGGAGTGTGTTCCCGATATCGGCGATGCGGGTGGGACCCGCCCGATCAACGAAGCGGGGAACGGGTATTGCAGAAAGATCCGGAACACGCTTTCGCCGCTTGGCTTCCTCGGCGGCTTCTCTCCCGACCAGCGCCCCGGAGACGATGGCATGCGCCACCGAGTTTCCCCCAAAGCGCTTGGCGCCGTGCACGCCACCGATTGCCTCGCC
This sequence comes from uncultured Verrucomicrobiales bacterium, assembly GCA_964556355.1. GTDB lineage: Bacteria > Verrucomicrobiota > Verrucomicrobiia > Verrucomicrobiales > DEV007 > CAZKYJ01. The sequence goes on from CAZKYJ010001119.1 coordinate 257, forward strand.
CGCGGCAAACAGACCGGGCAGTTCCGTCCTTCCCCGGACCCCCACTGTGACTCCACCTGCAAAGAGATTGGCCCGCACGCCGAAGACGAGGAACTCCGTCTGCGGATCAACACCGTGCTGCTTGAGGGCCTGGTAGAGAAACGGGTAGCGATCCTCCCACACCTCCATGGGAATCGCGGTGGCATCCAGCCACACACCCCCTTGGACACCCCGCCCCTCCGCAACCTCTGCGGCAAGGAGGCGGGGCATGTCCTCTCGGAATGAGGCCTCTTCTCCCCTGGAGTTGTGTTTGAAGATGAAACGCTCTCCTGCCTCGTTCCGCAAAACTCCCCCATAACTGAAGAGATCCGGCGGCAGGTTCGTGGGCATGTCGGGATACAACAGGCGACACGGGTTGAATTCTATGAACTCCATATCGCGCAGCGTTGCCCCCGCCTCCAGGGCCAAGGCGAATGAATCACCGGTGAGATCGGGGCTGTTTGACGTTTGGGCATACAGCCAGGCCCCCCCGCCACTCGCGAGGACGACCACCCGTGCGGGAAACAATAATATTTCCCCGGTCTTCAGGTTCACCCCCACAGCCCCATAGACTTCTCCTCCATGAAGGACCAACCTGATGATGGCAACGTGATTCTCGATCTGGACACCGCGCCGGCCGGCTTCGACTGCGAGGGGGTGCGTCAACGCCATCCCTCGCACGACAAAGTCGTATCCGGTGTAATCCGGCTCCACGCCGCTCGGGAGCACGGCATCCGGGCCCTTACCCAGGAGGAAGTCCCCCTTCTTGATATGCAGCTTGACCCCAAAATTTTCGAGGTACGGGATTTCCACGCCGGCGTGCGTCACCAGTTCCTCGACCAATGCTTCGTCATTCAGGAACTTGCCGACGGCCATAGTTTCTTTGAAATGGTTCTCAACGGCCCCAGAGGGATCCGTGGGAAGAGCAGCGATCATCGAGCAGCCGGCATACATGGTGCTGCCGCTCCGGCCGGCCTCCTCCTTACAGCACAGGACCACGTCAGAGACCAGCTCGCGTGCCGCAATGGCGGCCCTCAGGGCGGCTCCGCCGCCGCCGATGATGAGGATGTCACATGGCTGTCTGGTCTGCATCATTTCTATTCGATCATGGGAATTAGGCTCTCGGGCGAGGATCAATCCAAGGCGTTGCGGGCAAACAGCTCCTCACACGCGGGCTTGCGATCGATGAGGTGCTGTTCGGAAAGGTATTGGATGTAGGTCTCAAGGGCGTGCTGATTTGCCTTGAGGCCGTACGGCCAGAAGTCCTGCCCCATGGTTTTCCAGAGCTCCTCCACATGCATATCCAACCATGGGACGGTATAGCGCAACCGCTCTAGAGTATCGCTCAGATCCCGATAGCAAATTTCCTTGGCTTGCACGAATGCCCGGTACAGGCTCGACGCAACCCACGGGTGCTTGTCATAGACCTCCTGTTTGATGACGACGAGGTGCAGGATGGGAAAGATCCGGGTCCGCTGAAAATAGTCGCGTTCCACCGCTTCGGGGTCGGGAAAAAGCCGGCGGACGTGGG
>CAZKYJ010001120.1:0-1803 GCA_964556355.1 uncultured Verrucomicrobiales bacterium
CATGAAGCCGTAGCCGGGCATGCGGCGACCGCCGCCGAACTCGATGTGGTAGCCCCGGGGGAAATCCAGCTCGCCGGCCAGCTGCTCTTTGTATTTCCACCACGGCATGTAGAGGTGCATCGCCGAGGTTCCGTCCTCGTTGTGCACGGGCGTGTCCTCCAGCGCTGGGATCTGCCCTTTGAGGCTCGATCCGACGGTGTCCATGAGGTAGCGCCCGACCTTCCCCGACCCGTTGGCGAGGCCGTCCGGGAAGAGGTTCGACTTCGAGTTGAGGAGGATGCGTGCGCTCTCGCAACCGCTCGCCGCGAGGATGACGACCCGCGCCCTGGCCCGCGCCTCCTTGCCGGTCTCCTTGTCGATATAGAGGACGCCGTCCGCCTTGCCGTCCTTGCCCACGGTGACCTCGCGCACCATCGCCTCGGTGATGATATCGAGTTTGCCCGTCTCGATGGCGGGCGGGAGGAGGACGGTGGTGCTCTGGAAGTTGGCTCGGATCGAACAGCCCCGGCCGCAGTCCGTTGCGTAAAAACAGGCCGCGCGCCCGTTGAGCGGTTTCGTCAGGATGGCGAGGTGCGACGGGACAACCGGGATGCCGAGCGGCCGGCAGTGCTTCTGCACCAGCAACTCGTAGCCACGGGGCTTCGGCGGGGGCTGGAGGGTGCCGTTGAGTGAGTCGGGCGTATTCTCCATCCCGGAGTTGGCCCCGAAAACTCCGACCAGCGCCTCGGTCTTGTCATACCATGGCTCGAGATCGGAGTAGTCGAGCGGCCAGTCGAGCCCGAGCCCGTCCCGCGACTTCGGCTTGAAGTCGTAGGGCCCCATGCGCAGCGAGATCCGTCCCCAGTGATTGGTGCGCCCCCCCAGCATGCGCGACCGCCACCACATGAAATTCTGATCCGTCGAGCGTGCCTTCCAATCGCGCGCCTCAGTGAATCCCTCCTCGCCTTTCCGCTTCACCCCGTAGGGCTCGCCCGGCACCGTCCATCCGCCATCGACGGTGGCGTCGTAAAACCCGAACGGCTTTTCCGGCGTCCCCGTCCCCCGCAGCGGTGCCTGGTCGTTGCGCTGGAACATCGGTGTCTCCGTCGCCGGCTCGTAATCGCGTCCCGCCTCGAGCATGAGAACCTTGAGCCCGGCCTGGCAGAGCGTGTGCGCGGACATCCCCCCGGCGGCCCCGGAGCCGACCACGATGACGTCATAGGATGGGGCGGTCTTGCGGGGGGTGATAACGGGCATGGGCTGGTCGCGGGTTCGGGCGGTTTCAAGAAAGTTGCCGCAGGTCGGCGACCGAGTCGAGGGCGAGATACCGACTACCGATAAATGGCGTAGGCCGTTCTCGAAGTCGCATGATAGGCGACGGAAAGCCCCGGTTTCACGAAATACTGCAACTCCCCTTCGGAGGGGAGCGAATCAAAGAAGTCTACGAAGTAGTCGTCGGAAGGATCGCTTCCTTCCGGTTTGAGGGAAGCGGAATCGACAAGTTGCTGAATAGGATAGTCCGGTGAGACTTTCCACACGAAGGTTCGCTGAGAGGGGCCGCTCTGGTAATTTAGGTAGCGGTAGCTGATGATTTCCACCGACTCCGGTGCAGAGGGATCGACATAGTGACGGAACTTGCTCAATGGTCTCGTCGAGGAATATGTCATCACGATCATGACGACCCAACCGATCACCGCGAAAACAACCACGTAGCGGGTCCGCACGAGAAAAGAGAGAGCCAGTGCGACTGCGGAAGCCGCCGCCGCAAGCATCCCGATGCCGAAGACATAGAACGACAGCAGGAACTGGAGCGCGCTCGTGCCG
>CAZKYJ010001121.1:0-1802 GCA_964556355.1 uncultured Verrucomicrobiales bacterium
GCTACCCGAACTATGTCCGCGGCTTTCTTCCGGCGGTCGGGCAGGATCCGCTCGCCATCTGCCAGTCCCTCGAATACCTCAGCCTCTGGCGATTTCCCGAAGACCGCCGGCTGTGGTCGGTCCCCTGCGGCAAGGACTCGGCGCCGGTCTTCAGCCGCGATGGGAATCTCATGGCCGCCGCCGGTCCCGCCCAGACGAACGTGCACATCTATGACCTGGCAAAACGCGCCCCCGCCGCCCCGGCGTTCGCGCCCGGCGGCTCCGTGCGCTGTCTCGACTTCGCGCCGACGGTCGATGGCCAGATCGCCCTCGGCCTCGATGGCGAAAACCGCCTGGAGATCCGCGACTGGCACAGCGGCGGAGAAGCCGTAGCCCCGATCCCGCTCGCGTCGGCGCCCGTCGGGGTGCGCTACGCGCCCGGCGGCGGTTGGCTGGCGGTCGCCACCGAGACGGGCGAGGTGTCCCGCGTCGATCCCCGCACGGGCGAGCGCGTCCGCCTTTTCCAAGCCGACCCGCCCCACCCGCTCAACGTCCTCCTCTTCATCCCGGAGGAGGGGGAGCGGGGCACGCTCGTCGCCGGTTGCACGCTTCCCGCCGGGATGACGCGGAAAACCTACGTCTGGGACATCGCCTCCTCGGCCTTCAAATACCCGCCGATCAGCCACCCGCGCCACAGCTACGCCATGCCGATGAGCTACCGCGACGGCATCCTCATCCTCTCCGCCGGCGAGCATTCCCTGACCGAACTCGCCACCGGCAAGGGGCTGGGTTCCCCGGTGGCCGATGTGCCGGGCGACGCGATCCTCCGCTTCGGCGCGGACACCGCCACCGTACTCGTCGCCGGTCGGACGGCGGGCACCCGCGTCCTCGACCGGCGCAGCGGGTCGCCCGCCTCGCCGGATCTCGTCCACGGGTTCAGCGACGAGCGCTGGATCCACCGCACCGTCGCCATCCCCGGCACGCCGTGGGCCGTCGTCGGCGGGCGGGACGGCGCGCGCTTCTTCGACCTCGCCTCCGGCACCGCCGTCGCCCCGCCGATCGACTGGCCGAAGTCGGACACGCTCTGGCTCACCCCGCACTGCGAGATGGCACCCGGCGGGCGGCACCTCGCCTTCAACGCCAACCGCGAGACCATCCACCTCATCGACCTCTCCGCGCTCCTCGACGGGCCGCCCGCCGGTCCCGTCGGCGATGACGACCGCGCCTTCACCGAGCTCCAGGCCGGCGCCCGCATCACCCGCGGCGGCCTGTCCGAGATGCCGCACCAGCCCGAGTGGCTGGAGCGCTGGCGCGCGCTGCCGGAGAAACCTTTGGAGTAGCCAACGGATCGCGGACTGCCAGGCCCGCGCGGCAACCTACGGCGTGTTGTCCGCCTCATCGACCAGCGCCTGGAGCTCCGGTGTGGTCAGCGGGCGGTCGTAGATCCTCACGTCGTCTATGCATCCTCCGAAGACGTTTTGATCCACGTCATTGAAGCTGTCGGTGAAGCGGTTGACCCCGAGGTTGAGCGCCCGGTTGTTCTGGCCCAGCCCGGGGTTGGCGAAGCGTCCGGATTCGGTCTTCGAGTCGATCTCGCTGACCGTCCCGCCCACGGTCGCCCGGTAGAGTTTGATCGTGGTGTCCGAACCGTCATAGTCCATGGTGACGGCGATAAAGTTCCACTGGTTGGCGACGAGCGCCTGGGCCGCGGGCGCGATCGCCCGGGCGTGCGGGTTGTCGTAGATGAACGGCGCGTCGGCTGTGTTGGGCACCGTGAACTGGAGGCGGCGCGTGCCGGTGAGCCCGAGCTGCACCCAGCCGAG
>CAZKYJ010001122.1:0-1802 GCA_964556355.1 uncultured Verrucomicrobiales bacterium
CGCTGGAGCGCCTGACCGGCTCGGACGGCACGGCGATCCCGGTCAAGGACAAGATCGCGCTGTGCCGCTGCGGCGGCTCGGCCAACAAGCCGTTCTGCGACGGGACCCACGCCAGGATCGGCTTCACCGGCGACAAACGGCCCGGCCGGGTGCCCGACCGGCGCGACAGCTACGCCGGCGGAGAGATCACGATCCACGACAACCGGGGTCTTTGCGCCCACTCCGCGCGCTGTACGGACAATCTCAAGAGCGTCTTCCGACTCGGTACTGAGCCGTGGATCGATCCCAATGGCGCGCCGCGTGACGAGATCATCAAGACCATCTCCATGTGTCCGTCCGGGGCGCTCAGCTATTCGGTTGACGGCAAGGAAAATCGCGCTCGCGGCGGCGAGCCGCGGATCCTCATCGCACCGCACGGCCCTTACGCAATTAGCGGCGGAGCGGACTTGGAGGGAGTCGAGCTCATGGAAGGCGGTACGCTCGATCACTTCGACCTTTGTCGTTGCGGTCATAGCAAGAACAAGCCCTTTTGCAGCGGGGCGCATTGGCAGGTCGATTTCGACGAGGACGCTCCGCCTCGGGAATAGAAGAACGGACGCCCACCGTAGGTCGAGAACACCCGTTGACGAGAACACACTCCGCCGCGTGATCCGAGAAAAGCTTCAGATGTCGCGATAGAGATGTTTGCTGTCTGATCATCGCTTGCTCCATCAGCGTTGCCCGTAGCGACGTCGCCTCTGACTTGCTAGCACAATTTGGTCGCCAGCTCCGCACTCTTGGACGCCAAGAGGGATTGGCGGGCAACTCCGATCGACGTATCCGCAGGATTCAGATTGACAACTCTCGCCGCACGGCGTTTTAGTCGCTTCTTGATGAGCACGATATGATGCCTCGGGTGCGAGGTCATCCGGAGCGCCCTCGAGAGAGGAAGGCCCGGACCGCCTCCGCACCTCGAGAAGCGCCAGGAGAAGGATCCCAAGGTCAAGACGCTCGACGTGGGAACCCGGCCACTAATGGAGGACCAGACGCTCCGGATCCTGATCCTGGAGCATGGTGGAGCACGTCCCAGGGAGGTTTCCGGGTGACGAAGCTGGGCCAGGTCGCACCGACCTCACGGAGAGGTATTTAGGGGTGCGACAGAACCTGAATGACGCCCCTTGCGATTGTCTGGGATTGGAGGTCGGGGTACCCACTGGGTGGAGGAATATCGCAGACTCTAGCTCGGAACAGCCGGAAGGCAAGGGACGGTGACGTCCTTCCGGGCGGCATGCGTTTTTCGCTAGTGCCAGCCCGGCCAAGGGAGCTCCCAGCCGACGGACAAGGCGTACTCTCCGTCTCTCAAGCCGTAGGCGGCGTCTACCCGAAGCGTGCGTTCTTGTCCTAAAACGTTCAACCTCAGGCCGGCGCCCAAGTCAGCGTGCAGGGCCGAGCTCGGGGACGAAAAACCCCGCCACGATTTGGCGGTGTCCAAGAAAAGCGCCAACGCCAGTCGAACCGGTCGCCGCCTCGAGAGCCGGTTTTGAAATTCAACTCCGCCGTGAACCAGACCCCGTCCGAAGACCTTTCCTTGAATGAGCCCGTCGTGAAGCAGCGGATGAGCTCGGAGGAGAGGTTCCCGGGCGTGACCTACGCCGGCGCCGGGCCAGAGCGCCAGGGGAGCCGTGCGGGTCGCAGATACCACTGCTCCCCGGGCCAATAGCAACACCCGTTTCTCACCCGCGGAAGAACGCCAAGCGGTGCGAAGAGCCGCGAGCGTGAAGCGATGGTGTCTGTTGACGCCGGACCAACCCTCACCTTCCATC
>CAZKYJ010001123.1:0-1798 GCA_964556355.1 uncultured Verrucomicrobiales bacterium
CAGCCCACCCCTTCACGTAGGGGCGAGCTCGTCGATTGGATAGAGTCCTTCCTCACTGGAGACTCACCCCACGGATCGTGAGGATATGGGCATGAGCCGGCGCCCGCCCCCGCGACTCCCGGCTGGGAGACCCCCTTGGGACCCACTCAACGGCTTGAGAGTCGGAGCATTTGCAGGGGGTGCGGCCGGAGTGGTCGTCACTGCGGCGGCCGGCCTCTCCTACATCTGGGCCGTGTTGGTTGGTGCGGCCGCGGGTGGAGCGGTCGGCTACTGGTCAGAGAAGCGGAAGCAACGAACCAGCCCAAGTCCTGAAGGCTGACGTTTTCGGGTCGCGGAACTCCTGAGTCATGTGCTGCAACCGCAGGGATGGCCGAGCGCCAATTCAATCCGTTTCGATACCGAGCGCTGCGAAGATACGCCGCCGCTCTGGTCGGCGCTGCTCATTTGGTTGGCGTCGTAGTCGGCGCTCAGGCGCGCGAACTCTTCCATGAGCGCACACTCATCTGTGTTCGAGGAAGGCTCGCTTGATCGAGCTTGTTTGGCTCGCTTCTCAGCCTGTTTCTGGAGCTTTGCTCGCTCCCTCGCGCTCTTTCCTGCCGCCTCACGGTTGCGCTTGGCCATGCCGGATCCAGTTGGACCCGGGAATGCCAGATGCCTCGAACGTGTGAGACTGCTATCGGGTACTCGGCGCCGGTCGCTGGATTCGTAGCCAGAGGAGCACTCAGCGGGAGCGTTCCTTGGCGATGTTGACCTTCAGCGCACGCCCATCGTGGTCGGCGCCGTCGAGGGCGGCAATCGCCGCTTGCGCCGCTTCAGCAGATTCCATCTCGACGAACCCGAAACCTCGAGACCGGTCCGTCTCTCGGTCGGTGATCACCTGGGCCCTGGCCACCACACCGTGAGGCGAAAAGAGCGCCTCCAAGTCGGCTGACGTGGTAGCGAACGTGAGATTCCCCACGTAGATGTTGGTTGTCATGCGTGCTCCTTTTTGAGCTGTCCCGTCCTGAACACCATGCCGACCGAGCAGGCCGAAGCTTCGTCTGTGGCGAAGATCCGGGCCGCTCTGCCGCTCTCCGACGGAACAACAGAAGCAAGCAAGGCGCAAGCACGCGTCAACGCGCGCAACGATGCGACCTTAGCTCACCAGCGTGGCAGAACGGAGACGGCTCTCGGCGAGTGCTGTCCTAGTGTCACATCGTGTCGGCAGGACATAACAGGGAGATCGGCTTCCCTCGGGCTCCGGTCTACGACGCGTTCATGTCCTACCGCCACGCCGCCGACGGTCTGTTGGCGCCGCGGCTCCAGGCCGGGTTGCAGCGCTTCGCCAAGCCCTGGTGGAAGCTGCGCGCCTTGCGCACCTTCCGTGACGAGGCGTCGCTGTCGGCCAACCCGCACCTGTGGTCCTCTATCACCGCGGCCCTCGACCGATCCGGCTGGTTCGTCGTACTGCTGTCAGCCGAGGCCGCGGCCTCAGCGTGGGTCAACAAGGCAATCGAATACTGGCCGGCGCCACCGGCGGATCCTCGGCTGGACACCCTCCAAGAGTTCTGCTCCTCAGGTGAGTGCTTTCGAGACGCCCAGTTCGTCCATCCGACGCAACGCATTCGCACCCCAGCCTGGAACGCTTACGCTCCGTTTCACATCTCCGGGCGTTGAAGCTACAAGTCTCCGACGCCGTCTCTAAACAGCTCGTCGGCGAACAGGTCTAAGCCCGGGAGGCACCCAGGAACGACTCTGCAGCTCGCGTGGCCGGCTTCGCATCCTGATCACCGGCTCTTCAGCTCAGTCATCCCGGGCC
>CAZKYJ010001124.1:0-1797 GCA_964556355.1 uncultured Verrucomicrobiales bacterium
AGCCGGATCTTTTTGTCCAGCGCTGTCGCACCGTCTTTGAGCAGGGTGTAGGCGTTCTCCGTCTCGATGATTTTGCCGCCGTCGTAGGCGCAGACGACATCGTCGTCGGTGAGGTTGTTGATGATCTCGACCTCGTCCTCCTGGTCTTCGAAGACGAATCCGGTTTTGAATTTTCCTTTGTCGTCTTGGGTGAGTTCGACCGCCGCCTCGAACTCAGTGCCCCGACGGGAGCGGAACCCGGAGAGCGGACCGACGATCTTGCTGGTGAAGAGAGCCTTGGCCTCGTCCGGGCTGAGCTCGCGGCCGCCGATGTTCTTGTAGATCCGGAATTTGCACTCGGGGTTCGTGCAGTCGTAGTAGGCGTCAGTCTGGCGGATCGGTCCGTTGCCACAGGCGGGACAGCTGGTTTCGACGTCGGGGTAAACGCGCTCCTTGACCTCGTCGGCATGCTTTTTGGTGCGTTCGACGACTTCCATGGTGAGGTCTTTGATCTCGCGCATGAAGGCATCGCGGGTGAGTTTGCCCTGCTCGATCTCCTTCAGCTTGTACTCCCAACTGCCGGTCATCTCCGGGGAACTGAAAGAATTGACGCCGATCTCGTGGATCTGATCGACAAGGCTGATTCCCTTCTGCGTGGCGAGGAGGTCCTTGCCATCTCGCGCGATGTACTTCTCGAAGATGAGCCCCTCGATGATGGACGCGCGGGTGGCGGGGGTGCCGAGGCCGCGCTCGGACATCGCTTCGGCCAGTTCCTCGTCTTCCACGAGTTTTCCCGCACCTTCCATCGCGGAGAGAAGGGTTGCCTCGTTGTAGTGGGGCGGTGGCTTGGTCTGGTTTTCGGTGACCTCGACGTTATCGGTGTTGGGCTTCTCGCCCTCGTCAACCGCACAGAGCGTCTTGTCCTTCGCCTCGTCCTTGGCGGCTTCGGAGGCGGCGTCTTTTCCGTAGACAGCCAGCCACCCGGGCTTGACCATGACCTTGCCATCGGAGCGGAACCTGTCCTCGCCGATGGTGGTGATTCGCTTGGTGACGGAGAACTCGGCGGGCGGGAAGAAGACCGCGATGAAGCGCTGGACGACCAGCTTGTAGAGCTTGGCGGCCGCCTCGTCGAGGGTCTTGGGAATCTGGCCGGTCGGGATGATGGCGAAGTGGTCGCTGACTTTGGCGCCATTGAAGACACGCTTGTTCGGAACGACGCCGTGGGTGCTGACGGCCGCCTCGGCGTGGGGGACGAGGTCGGCGGGGAAAGCGCCCAGTTTGGATCCTTGCAGCCCGCCAATATCGGAAAGGGTCTGCTTGACGGTGCCGATGTAGTCTTCTGGGAGGTAGCGGGAGTCGGTTCTCGGATAAGTCAGCGCTTTCGACCCCTCGTAGAGCGACTGCGCGATCTGTAGGGTGCGGCGCGCGCTGAAGCCGAAGCGCCCGTTGGCCTCGCGCTGCAGGGACGTCAGGTCATAGAGCAGGGGCGCGCCCTGTTTGGTCGGGCGGGTGGTCTCTTCGACGGTGGCGGGCTGGCCGAGGCAGCGGTCGCGCACCGCCTCGGCGACGGCCTCTTCCCAAATTCGCTCGGGACGCCCGTGGGCGTCGTCGGGATCTTTTTTGTGGTCGGGATTGAACCACCGCCCTTTGTAGGTGCCGGCGGCGACGGAGAAGGTGCCGAAGACTTCCCAGTAGTCGCGCGGGACGAACGCCGTGATCTCTTTCTCGCGCTCGACGAGAATGGTCAGGGTCGGGGTCTGCACGCGGCCGACCGGGGTCTTGCGGAACCCGCCAGCGCGCGAGTTGAATGCGGTGAGC
>CAZKYJ010001125.1:0-1794 GCA_964556355.1 uncultured Verrucomicrobiales bacterium
CTCGCCGAACTCTCTCGGCGTATCCAAGGATTTCAGCGCGAAGTCAATGCGGTTTCCGACAAGATCTGGGCAATCCGCTCGGCCAACGGAGACACCAGCCATCCCGACGCCATCCAACTCGTCGAACGCGAATCACACCTCCTGAGGAAACTTGCCACCATGCGGGCGAGCGCAGCCAGCTTGCATCGGAAACTGATGGTTTCCTGAAAGGCCACCCTCGGACGATGCCGGGCGAAGGTTTTCGCCCACGCCGTCCGCCCACGCCTACTGCGCCATGTAGGCCAGTCCGGCGGCGGTCTCGCCGATCGCGTCGTCGCCTTCCAGGAGCTCGGCGATCGGATCCCATTTGCCCGCAATGAGGGCGTCTCGGGCGGTGGCCGGAATCTCGACGGCAAACGTGGTCTCGCCATAGCTGACCGTGCTCCCCTCGACGTCGATGGAGATTTCGGTTTTCGGGTCGGCTTCGACCGCGGCGGCGAGCGCCTTGATATCGGCCTTTTGGGCGATGGCGCAAGGGATGCCGAGAGTGGTGGAGTTCCCGAAAAAGATCTCGGCAAACGACTCGGCGATCACGGCGCGGAAGCCGAAACGGTAGAGCGCTTGTGGGGCGTGCTCCCGCGACGAACCGCAGCCGAAATTAATGCCGGTGAGGAGGATGCTGGCGCCCTCGAACCGTGCGTCGTTGAGCGGGTGGGCAACTTTATCCCCGGATTCGTCGTGGCGTACGTCGTAAAATGCATACTCGCCGAGACCGTCGAAGGTGACGCATTTCATGAACCGCGCCGGGATGATGCGATCGGTGTCGATGTCGGAGCCGGGGACGTAGACGCCGGTGCCGGAGACGGAAGTGATTTTTTCGAGTGCCATGGCGATAATGCGGTGAGGGGCGGGGAGCCTAGCGGTGGTCTGGGCGGCGTTCAAGGCGAAGTCGCATCGGCCGTTTATTTCGGGTGCACGGGGGGCGGAGTAGCGTAGTGTTCGCCCCCATGTTAATCCCGACCCTTCTCTGGATCGCTGCCGGCTTCGCATCGATGATCGTTTTCGCGTCATTCTTCGAGTGGACGCTCCACCGTTTCGTCATGCACAAGAACCTGAAATGGTTCTCCTACCCGTTTGACACGCACGCCCGGGTGCACCACCACGTCTTCAAGGCCGACCACACCTACCACCTGCAGGATAAGAAAGACGCCGAGGAAATTCCCATGGCCTGGTGGAACGGGCCGGCTCTTATCCTCATCTGCTGCCTTGCCTTCGTTCCGGTGGCCGCGGTCACCTCGTGGTGGTGGCTTCTCGGTTCCGCCATCGGCGCGGGGAGTTATTACGCCGTCTACGAGTACATCCACTGGTGCATGCACCTTCCCAAAGAGCGCGTGGTCGAGCGCAGTGGCATCTACTTCCGGCTGAACGGGCACCACCTCTTGCACCACCGCTACATGCACAAGAACTTCAACGTGGTGCTCCCGCTAGCCGATCTGTGCCTCGGCACCCTCGTCGCCCGCTCGCCGATCAAGTTCGCACAGGCGCGCGGTCGCCGCGTCCCGGACGTCCAACCGATCGATAGCATGGAGGGCGGCGATCCAACGCTGCCCCAGGGGGAAGCCGGCGCGGCCTGATCCCAGCCCGCTTCCTCAGGGCGGCGGGGGCGTCGCTTCAAAAACCGCCGGTCCGCGGATCTCGCGCAGGACGGCCAAGGCACCGAGATCGGCTTTTTTCGGACGTTTTGCTCGCCCGGGGAAGAGGGACTCGAGGTAGGCGTGCGAGCCCAGCGCCTGCGAGTCGGTGAGATAGCGAATT
>CAZKYJ010001126.1:0-1790 GCA_964556355.1 uncultured Verrucomicrobiales bacterium
CTACCGCGGACCACGCGACGGCCAGCCTCCGGAACTGCCGCTCGTCTATCTGCCGCGGGGGATCGACAATTCAAGCGGCGGCCAGGTGGCGGTCGACAGCCCGGTGTGGCAGCCGCTGCAGGGGCAGACGCTTCATTTCTCGTTCGGAGCCGGCTCCTTGTTCCTCGTGCTCCGTGATCAAGTCGCGGGGCAGCAGCAGGGGGCGGTCGTGCCGTTGGCCGGCGACTTCCGCTCCGGGGTGCATCGTGCACGTTTCCGCCCCCAGGACGGACAACTCTACGTGACCGGGATGACCGGCTGGGGGTCCTACACGCCGGAGGACGGTTGTTTCCAGCGGATCCGCTACACGGGCGATCCCGTGCAGTTGCCGGCCGGCATGCACCTGCATGAGAACGGGGTGCGGCTCCGCTTCACGCAGCCGCTCGATCCGGCGGTGGCCGCCGACACCCAGAATCATTTCGCCCAGGCCTGGAATTATCGCTACAGCGGGGCGTACGGCTCGCCCGAGTTTTCCACCACCCATCCGGGGGTGGCTGGACACGACCCCTTGGAGATTCGCGGGGTCCATCTCCTCGACGATGGGCATTCGCTCTTTTTGGAGATCCCCGACCTGCAGCCGGTCAGTCAGCTGCATCTGCGGCTGCGGGTAAACGAGCCGGGACGCTTTCGGCACAGCCACCCTTCCGGGGAGGGGCATGAGCTCTTCGTCACGGCGCATCGGCTCGATCAACCTTTTACGCGGTTGCCCGGCTATCGTCCGCGGAACAAGACGATCGCCGCCCATCCGCTGCTGCAAGACATGGCGCTGCAGGCGGAGCGGATGCCCAACCCTTGGGCCCAGCCGATTGACGACGCCCGTTCGGTAACGATCGCGACCGGTAAGGACCTCACCTATGCGACGGCGGAGTTCGCGGTCGAGGCGAACGAGCCGATCGCCTTCACGCTGCGAAACCCCGACGTGGTTCCCCACAATTGGGTGTTGGTCCGGCCCGGTAAGCTGCGTGCCGTGGGGGAGCTTGCCAACGGCCTGATCGCCGACCCGGCGGCCTTCGCCAAGCACTACGTGCCCGCCTCGGACGAGATTCTCGCCCACACCGATGTGGTGGCGGCAGGCGAGCAGCAGACGATCTATTTCCGGGCGCCCGCCACGCCGGGACGCTATCCCTTCCTCTGCACGTTCCCGGGGCACTGGATGGTGATGAATGGGGTGATGGTCGTGCGCTGAGCCGCTCGACGGGACCTCCGTCTCTGGCGGGGTAGGTGGATGGTGTGGCAGCCGGTGGGTCGGGCGCAGGGGGCATGAACGGGCGCTCCACCCCTCGGTAGCGATGCGGTTAAATGTCGCTTCACCCGGGATGCTCTTGAAGCCAGAGTGGGTCCCGCGTGATACTTGGGCCGATCGAGGAGCGACTACGCTGCCGGTCTGCTCGTCTTCAACCTCTTTCTGAGTCCCTGCGGGACGAATTGGATTATGGATCGTTTCTTATTTCCCCGATGGGTGAACCGTTTCCTCCTGTTGTTGGGAGCGGTCGTCGGGATCGGAGTGGTCTACGCCGGGGCTCTCGGCGGTCTGATCACCGATCCGGACACCTTGAATGTCGGTTACCAGCCCGAACAGCCGGTTCCGTTTAGTCACGCATTGCATGCGGGCCAGTTGCGGATGGATTGTCGGTACTGCCACAACACCGTCTTCGATGCCGCCCACGCGGCGATTCCTCCGACGGCGACCTGCGTGAATTGTCACAGCCCGGCCAATGAGGAAGGCTTGACTGCGTTGGCGGCGGTGCGGG
>CAZKYJ010001127.1:0-1788 GCA_964556355.1 uncultured Verrucomicrobiales bacterium
AACAAGGCCTTGAAGTTCTTCATCGATCACAAGCCGGATCTCGTCATCTCCGAATTTCACATCGGGAGCGTCTCCGGCATGGATCTGCTGCGCCGCATCCGCCAGCACGATCCGAACGGGATGGTCATCCTGACGACCGGCTTCCCCTCCACCAGCGCCGTCATCGAGTCGATGAAGCTCGGAGCCTACGACTTTTTGGGGAAACAGTCGCTCAGCTACGAGCTGCGCCCCGTCGTCGAGAGCGCACTCAAGGCCCGGGACGACATGCGCGCGGCCCCGCTGGAGCCCACCGATCGCCCCGGTGGCGAACAGGCGCAGCAGGAGACGATCATCGGGAAATCCCCGGCGATGCAGGACGTGTTTAAGATGATCGGTCGCGTCTCCCGTTCGGACGCCCCCGTCATGATCACCGGCGAGTCCGGGTGCGGAAAAGAGGTCGTCGCCGGCGCCATCCATAAGTTTTCTCCCCGCTCCCGTGCCGACTTCGTGGCCATCAACTGTGCGGCCATCCCAGACAACCTCCTTGAATCAGAACTCTTCGGCCACGAGAAAGGCGCCTTCACCGGAGCCGTGGCACGCCGCGCGGGACGCTTCGAGCAGTGCGACGGGGGCACACTTTTCCTCGACGAGATCGGGGATATGCCCATGCAGGTTCAGAGCAAGATCCTCCGCGTGCTCCAGGAGGGCGAGTACTCGCGGGTCGGCGGCAACGAGACTCTCAAGACCGACGTGCGCATCCTTGCCGCCACCAACAAGGACCTCGAAAAGGAGGTGGATTCAGGCAACTTCCGAGAAGATCTCTTCTACCGCCTCAACGTCGTCCGCATCCACCTCCCCCCACTCCGGCAGCGCCGCGAAGACGTGCCGCTGCTCGCAGATTTTTTCCTCGGCCAGATCGCCAGGAAGAAGAGCATGCCGCGCCTGCGACTGTCCGAGGAGTCCCACGTCCTGCTCGCGAACTACGACTGGCCCGGCAATGTCCGCGAGCTGGAGAACACCATCCAACGCGCCACGGTCCTCGCCACCACCGACGTCCTCCTCCCCAAAGATATCCCCCTCGGTCGCGTCCCGAAAAATGCCAACCTCGCCTACCGGGTCGGCACCCACAACAACGCCTCCGACAAGCGGGAGGGAGCCAAAGCACCGAAGCCACTCGCCGAAGGCAGCATCGAGGAGGCTCTGGATATCCTCGTCCGCGCGGCGGAGGACGATCCCAACCTCAAGCTTCTCCCCTGGCTCGAGCAGGAAATGACGCGGCACGCACTCTCCCGGTGCGACGATGATCCCGCAAAGGCCGCCAAGGTCCTCGGACTCTCCGCAGCAGCGCTCAAAAAGCGCCTCGGCAAGCTCGCACCTGCGTAGTACACCTACGATTGCGCACCGACCGACCGTGTCGCCTTTTTTCATCGTCGGCCCCACCGCCTCCGGAAAATCGGCGGTCGCCGTCGAAGTCGCCCGGCGCGTGGGCGGCGAGATTGTCAATGCCGACGCCTACCAGCTCTACGAAGGGCTCGATGTGCTGACGGCCAAACCATCCAGCGACGAGCGGGCGGCGGTGCCGCACCACTTGTTCGGGGTGATTCCCCCGGATCGTCCCTTCACCGCAGCCGAATACCAGTCCGTTGCGCAAGCGACGATCGCCGAAATTTCCGGCAGGGGAAACCGGCCCATCGTCGTCGGCGGTAGCGGTCTTTACGTAAAGACGCTGACCCACGGACTTTCCCCTCTCCCTCCCGGCAACCCCGATCTCCGCGCCGCGCTTGATCCCCTCGGCACTGATACGCAAGC
>CAZKYJ010001128.1:0-1787 GCA_964556355.1 uncultured Verrucomicrobiales bacterium
GCCGTGCTGCACCTGCTCTACGCACGATTCTGGCACAAAGTGCTCTTCGACCTGCGCCTCGTCTCCACGCCGGAACCGTTTCAAAAACTCGTCAACCAGGGGCTCATCATGGGCGAGGACGGGCAAAAAATGTCCAAGTCCCGCGGCAACGTCGTCAACCCCGACGACGTCATCGACCAGTACGGAGCCGACAGCCTGCGCCTCTACGAGATGTTCATGGGGCCGCTCGAGCAGGTGAAACCATGGAGCATGAAAGGCGTCGAGGGTGTCCACCGGTTCCTCGCGCGCGTCTGGCGGCTCGTTACCGAGAACCCGGAGTCCATCTCCGTCTCCGCCTCGATGGACGATGACAAGCAGCTTCGCAAAGTTCTCCACGAGACCGTCAAGAAAGTGACCGAAGACATCGAGAAGCTCAGTTTCAACACGGCCATCAGCCAGATGATGATCTGCACCAATGCCTTCACCCAGGCCGCGGTGCGCCCGCTGGATGGGATCGTGACGTTCCTCCAGGTGCTCAACCCGTTCGCCCCGCACATCACCGAAGAACTCTACGCGCAGCTCGTCCCGGAAGGGGAAGTGATGCTCGCACACCAGCCGTGGCCGGAGTGGGTCGACGCTTATCTCATCGAGGACGAGATCGATATTGTCGTCCAGGTGAATGGAAAGCTCCGCGACAAGCTCCGCGTGGCTAAGGATGCGGCCAAGGAAGAGATCGAGTCGCTCGCGCTCGCCTCCGCGAAAGTTCAGGAACACACCGGGGGAAAAACCGTGCGCAAGGTCATCGTCGTGCCAGGTAGACTGGTGAATATCGTGGCGAACTAGAGCGGTTCCAACGGATCGGCCGGTCGCATTGTCCCAGCACCCATGTCGCGACCGTTTCACCGCAGCCGAATCATTCTCGGACTCGTCTTCGTCGGAGCCGGTTTCTACTTTGCGATCATTCCCGAGTTCCTCACCATCCGCTACGTGTTCGCGGACGAGGCGCTGGGGGAGAACCGGATGCCGGACTTCGCGAAGCGCGTCCATCGGTCGCTGAGCAAAGAGTACGCGAAGTATGCCCGGGAACGGGTCGCGTCGGGGGCGGGTGGGGAGGTTGACCAGTGGGACATCGCGGGCACGGAATGGCCGCTGTTCGGCTCCTGTTTCTACCTGTGGGCGACCGTCGCCCTGCAGGACGATTGGGAGAAGGAGCACGGCCCGACCGATCCCGAGCCCGCGCGGTATGCGCGCGAGGCAATCGAGGCGGCGACGGCATTGGTCATTGATCCGAATCACGCCACCTGGGTGATGAAACATTACGCCGAGGGGGACTACCTGAGAGACGACAACTGTTTCTATCGGATGCTCGTGGTATCCGCGATGGTCGCCCACTCGCGGCTCACGGGTGACGACAGCAACCATCCCCGCCTGAAGGCGATGGTCGATGAGCTGGCGGCGGACATCGACAATTCGACCTTCGGAATCATCGAAGATTACCCGGCACAGTGTTATCCCGCCGACGTGGTGGCGGCGCTCCGGGCGATCAAACAGGCCGATGCGGTACTCGGTTCCGATCACAGTGCCGTGATCAAGCGTGGGATCCGCCTCGCCGCGGCCGCTCGCACCGGCCCCATCGGTCTCCCCCCGTACGCGGCGCGGGCAGATACCGGAGAACCCATCGATAACTCGCGTGGTTGCGGCAATGCCTATCTCACCACCTTTGCCCCGGACGTTTGGCCGGAGCAGGCGGCGGGGTGGTATCGGAAATTCGAGACCCATTTTTGGCAGCAGAATGCTTTCATGGCGGG
>CAZKYJ010001129.1:0-1787 GCA_964556355.1 uncultured Verrucomicrobiales bacterium
GATTTGATAACGGAGTTCCATGATTCGCGCCAGATGAAAGGCTCGGCTTTTTTGATTGGGTCCGTTGCAGGGGGGGCGGCATCCGATTTCCCACCCTGGCGTTCGTCGCTTGGCATCGCCCGTCGGCACCGGGTGCGGTTCGATCGTTTGCTTGGAAACTCTTGGCGCCCCATGTTGCCCCAGCTCCAACATTCGCTTCCCACTGTCCGCGCATTCTTGGGGGAGACGGAGTCAGGCTATCCGCCCCCGGCAGCGGGCAAGTCCAATCGGGTCACGGCTCGCCATCTATTTACGTGAGGGGGAGTCGCCATTACACTGGGAAGTGAGCCGCCTCCCCCAGATCATCGCCCTTGCTGTGCTCGTCGGTATGGTGGCGTTCGCGTTGCACGACCGGTCGCCGGCCCCTTCGCCGGCGCCGCACC
The DNA here is from genome assembly GCA_964556355.1 of uncultured Verrucomicrobiales bacterium. Classification (GTDB taxonomy): domain Bacteria; phylum Verrucomicrobiota; class Verrucomicrobiia; order Verrucomicrobiales; family DEV007; genus CAZKYJ01. The sequence goes on from CAZKYJ010001129.1 coordinate 423, forward strand.
CCGATGTCTCCCGCGCCAGCGATCCGTCCCCGATCCACTTCGTTTCCCACGATTGGATCGAGACGGCGGTGGGGGCGGAAGAGGTGACCGTCCGGCATAGCCTCATCCCGGAGGCGGTCGGCGGTGCGGTGATCTGTCCGAACGGCGGGGGGACTCCCTGCCGCAATTGCCAACTGTTCGCGTTGTGGCAGGAGGCGTTCTAGGCCGGGGGCGCCACCGCTGAGGCCAGCGATTTGAGCGCCTTGAGGTCGAGCTTCCCCGAGCCGAGATACGGGAGCGCCCCGATGCGGAAGAACTGGTCCTTACGTGGCTTCCACAGGTTGGGGATGGCCGCGTTGGCCAGCGCGGTGAGCACCGTTTCCACCACCCCGTCCTCCTGGGTGTGGAGCACCACGAGCCGCTCTCCTTTCTTCGCATCCGGGAGACCGACGACGGCAAAGCTCTGCTCGGTCAGCCCGGCATAAGCATGGAGTTTCTCTTCCACGCTGATGTGGGGCACCATCTCGCCCCCGATCTTGCTGAAGCGGCTCAGGCGGTCGGTGATGGTGACAAAGCCATCTTCGTCCTGCACGGCGATGTCGCCGGTATTGTACCAACCGTCACGAAGCACCATCGCGGTTTTTTCGGGCTGGTGGAGGTAGCCGCGCATGACGTTTGGCCCGGAAACGTAAAGGAGCCCTGCATCTCCCGCCGGCAGTGCTTCGCCCGATTCGGGATCGGCGATCTTAATGCGCATCCCCGGGAGCGGGCGTCCGACCGAGCCGGCTTTCGTGTCCGCGGGATCGCTGGAGCTGATGCAGATACACGGTGCGCACTCGGTGCAGCCGTAGCCCTCGATCGGGCGGATCCCGAACTTCTCCTCGAAGGCGGTGGCGAGGCGTTCGGGGAGTTTTTCGGCAGCCACCGCGGCCACGCGCAGGCTTTGCAGCTGCTCGGGCTGGCAGCCGCGGTGGTAGAACTGCAGGAACGTCGGAGTGGCCAGCAAGACGGACAGCCGGTGCCTCTCCACCAGAGGCCCGATGGCCTTGGCTTCCATGGGGTTCGAATGGTAGGCGGCCCCGAGTCCCAGGACCGCAGGGACGGCGATGGTCGCGGTGAACCCGAAAGAGTGAAAAAACGGAAGGATGCCGAGGAAGCGGTCCGGGTCGCCCAAGCGGAGCACCTCGTTCATCTGGCGGACGTTCGAGACGATGTTGCGGTGGCTCAACATGACGCCTTTCGGTTCGCCGGTGCTGCCGCTACTGAAGATGACCGTCGCGATGTCGTCCGGGGCCGGGCTCGGCCTCACGACCAGATCCGCGGGAAGAAAACGCGCCAGCGCCGCGGCGCGAAGCTTTTCCGAGAGCCTCGGATTTGCCGCGAGAT
>CAZKYJ010001130.1:0-1782 GCA_964556355.1 uncultured Verrucomicrobiales bacterium
AGACCGGGCACCGCGACGAGGGCCTTCACCAGTTCATAGCCGTAGCGCTCCCCGCTCCCCAGAGCATTGAGGATGCAAAGTTCCAGCACGCCCTTGCGCACTTGCACCGTCCAGTTGTCGAAGAAATCAGCCATCAACCCAACTACTATTTAATACAAGATACCCGGTGTCAACAGCTTCCTGTCATCGAATGATTCAACTTCAAGATGCCAGGCAGAATCGCGAAAGTCTCCTTGGGGTTCCCGGCAAGTAGCCGCAGCTCCGCGGCGGGGGTGAGTTTCGGCTTGGGGATTTTGCTCGACCGGGACCGCCTGGCGGGAGGGGGGCAGGGCGCGTTGAGCGGTCCAGTGGCGGGGGGGAGACCGCCCCGGTCATCGGCTCAATCGAGAAACCAGTTCGCGCGGTTCACGCTCTCGATGATCACCTGGTTGTCGGTCTCCGGATCCTCTGGGAACCGGAGATCGAGGATCATCGGCAAGGACGTGCCGGGGGGGACCGAGACGAACATGGCAGCTGACGCCGGCGTGTCGTGTTCGGCGTAACCGTAGATTTCGAAGTCCGGGCGGCCGGGGTATTTCAAGAGGTAACAGTCGTGGGTTCCGGGGTCGGAGAATGCCTTGTTGAAATAATCGCTGCGCACGGCCTGGACGCGGAAGCGTGTCGGCGTGGTCGGCCGGGCTTGCTTGAATTCGGAGAGCGGCATGTCCTGGTAGCCTTCGCTCACCTCCCAGTCGACCTTGTAATCCGTATCGGAGATCTTTTCGATCGCAAAGAACTGCACGTTGAGTGCCGGAGCCACCTGGGCCGCGACGGTGAAAATCGTCTTGTCCCCGATGATGAGCTTCCGCCGGAAGTAGACTTCGGCGAGGCTGCGCGGGCCGAGGGCAGCCGCGTTTTCCCGGCGGGCGAACCACGATTTCATCAGCGGCTCGACGGCGTCGGGCCTGCGGACATACTTCAGTTTTTCATCGATCCCATCCGCTTTGAGATACCGTTCGATGGCCTCCTCGGCCGCCTCGTTTTCCGCGTTGGTCGAAAAGGTGGGGGCGATCTCCGGACCCTCTTCGCTCTTGGCGGCCTCCGCCGAGCGTTGGGCGGCCTCGATGGCGGCGTCGGGGGACTGGATGGCCATCTTCGGCACCCCGATGATGGCGATCACCGCAAGCACGGCGACCAGGATCGAAATGATCGCGATGAAGAGCTTCGGCGAGTTCAGAAAAACTTTCTCCGTCTTGGTGACGATCCGCTTTTGCTTCTGCACCGGCCGCCGGCGTTTCTCCATGCCCTCGTGGCTCTCATCTCCATCGGCCTCGTCGCCGTCGGGCGGGCCGGCCTCGTCTTTTTCCCAATCCGGAGTGACGTCGATTTCGCGCCGCTCTTTAACCGTCTTCTTCCGGCGGATGTATTTCGCCTGGAGCCCCGGATCGGTGGTCTTGCGGAAACTTACCGGTGCCGGTTCGGGGGCGACTTTATCGAAGTCGCCGAGGCGGTCGTCGTCGGGTGCGGGGGGGGTCATGCGAGCGGAGCCTGGAGCCTAGAGCGCGGTGGGCACCACGATGCCGTGGTCGCCGCGGGCGATCGGCTCGGTGATGATGTCCTTGTAGGTCATCCCGCCGGGGATCATGGGGAGCACGTGCTCGGTGTAGGGCACCATCACATCGAGGACGACGACCTCCTTGGCGGCAAGGAACCAATCCAGGGCGGCGTCGAGATCCTTCTTGTGGATGACGCGACGGCACTCGACGCCGAAGCCCCGGCACAAGGTCGGGTAGTCGGGATAGA
>CAZKYJ010001131.1:0-1781 GCA_964556355.1 uncultured Verrucomicrobiales bacterium
GATTGCCGCATCTATGGGGACACCGTGGAGGGTGGCCGCCACGACGATCTTGAAAATGGAGGACGAACACCTCCAGGCGCGCGCCGGCGACAAATCCGGATGCCCCACCGGGAGCGTCGCCACGTCGGCGGGCTACTTTTGCTGAGGGGGCTCGGGAACCACCTCGCCAAACCGTCGATGCGGAAGGTCGAGCGCCTCATCGAGTTCCGGACGGTGGCCGCGGCAGCTCCCGCCGCGCACGCCCGCGCCTTGCGCGGGGCGGCCCCCATGTCCATGAAGGCCGCCTCCACCTGGGCGATGACGTCTCCGGGCAGCGTCCCCCACAGCTTGCGGAGGGCCGCGGCGTCCTTCATCCGATCCCCCTAGCGCAGATTCGCCCGAACAGCACGAACATCGCAGATGAGCCATAACGCCCCCCCCTTTTCAGATAACGATTCCTCCCGATCGCTTTGGAGCCGTTGTGCATATTCGGCCTACCCTAGGAGATCCGGGAAAGACGGGGCAGGGCAGCAATCGAGATGTTGACCCAAAAAGCCTCCCTGCAGCGGAAAGCGCGCAGGGAGGCACCAAGTCGTTCAGCCTCTAGCGCACCCTGCCATTCGGTTTCCCCTGGGATTTGGGGACGGCGACGGTGGCGGTGCCGGTGGTGGCGTTGGTCCCGTCGCTGACCGTGCAGGTGACGTCGTAGCTGCGACCGGGGCCGCCGCCGGTGCGCTCGGCGCGGAGCGCGACGGTGCCGAGCCAGGCGCCGGTGGATGGGTCGAATGTTAGAACCACGGGAACGGGGGCGGCGTGGCCGTCCTGGCCATCGACGTCGCCGGTGGTGGAGCCGTCGCCGGCGGTGTCGTCGGGCTCCGAGGAGGTGACGGCGGCGGCAAGGGTGAGGTTTTGTGCCTCCTGGCAGTCATCGGAGACGAACACGGCAAGGGTGACGGGAACCATGCGATGATCCGGCGGCCAGAGGATCTCGGGGTCAGCCACCGTGACCTGGATGACCGGGGCGACGGTGTCCTGCACGAGGACGTGCACCGTGCTGCTGGCAACGCGGCCGCAGCCGTCCTCGACGACGAGGGTGACGGTGTGGGAGCCGAGCGGGAAGGCCGCGGTGGGCGTGGCGCTGGATGGGTCATCGAAGGCGATGCCGGCGGCGGCCCAGGCGAAGGCGAGGGTGTCGCCCTCGGGGTCGGAGGAAGCGGTGCCGTCGAGGGTGACGACCGCGCCGCCATCGTGGCACTCGGCGATGACGTGTTCGCCGGCGTCGGCGACCGGCGGGGCGTTGGTGACGGTGACCGTCTGCAGGGCGACCCCGGCGTTGCCGGCGGCGTCGAGGGCGGTCCAGACGACGGTGGTGTCGCCGAGCGGGAAGACGGCGGGGGCGTCGTTGGTGACCGAGACGACCTCGCAGTTGTCGGTGGCGCTCGGCGGGGTGCCGAGATCGACGTTGGTGGCCTCGCGGGCGTCCGCGTCGTGGGCGACAACGACGGCTGCGGGGGCGGTGATGACCGGAGCCTCGTCATCGACGACGGTGACGAGCTGGGCGGCGGTGGCGCTGTTGCCGCCGATGTCGGTGACCGTCCAGGTGACGGTGGTGGTGCCGAGCGGGAAGACGGCGGGGGCATCGTTGGCCACCGAAGCGATCTCGCAGTTGTCGGAGACCGACGGCGGCGGGAGGACGACACCGGTGGCCTCGCAGGTTCCCGCGTCGGTGCCGACCGTGACGTCGGCGCCGGCGATAGCGATCGGGTCGGTGGTATCGACCACGGTTACGTTGACCGTGCAGT
>CAZKYJ010001132.1:0-1780 GCA_964556355.1 uncultured Verrucomicrobiales bacterium
ACCCCGTAAGCTGCAAGTAAACTGGGTGGCGCGCCTATCGACGAAGGGACGGAACATGCTGGAATCACTCCTTACACCCCGCGGTGTGGCTGTGATCGGCGCTTCGCAGGACGCCACCAAACTCGGCTACAGCGCGGCCCGCAATCTGGTCTTCTCCGGCTATCGAGGCGCGATCCACCTGGTCAACCCGCGCGGGGGAGAGCTTTTCGGCCTGCCCATGCATCCCGAACCGGCGGCGGTGCCTGATCCCGTCGATTTGGCCGTCATCCTCGTGCCCGCTGCGGTGGTCCCTGGTGTGCTCGAAGCCTGCGGCAAACGTGGGATTCGGGCGGCGATCATCGGGGCGGGCGGCTTTCGTGAAAAGGGCGAGGAAGGGGCTCAGCTGGAGGCGGAGTGTTTGGAGATCGCTCGGCGCCACGGAATCCGCGTGCTCGGCCCGAATTCGATCGGCTTCTTGGATACACATCTGCCCATCGACACTTCATTCCTGCCGTTGCCGGGACCCATTCCAGGAGATATCACCTTCCTCTCCCACTCCGGCGCCATCTGCGAGGCCGTTATTGACTGGGCGCGGGGCCAGGGCTTTGGCCTGGCCCGGCTGATCAGCCTCGGCAACCAAATGGACTTGACGGAAACCGAGATGCTCTCGGCTTGTGTCGACGATGAAGAGACCCGGGTCTTGGCCATGTACCTGGAAGGGGTAAGCGATGGCCGCGCTTTTGTGGAGCAGGCGGCCCGGGCCGTGCGAAGCAAACCGGTGGTCGCCATCAAGGTTGGCCGGTCGAAGGAAGGGTCACGGGCGGTGGCTTCTCACACGGGGGCCATGGCCAACGAAGATGAGGCCTATTCCGCAGCCTTTCGCCGAACTGGCGTTCTGCGGGCGGCGACCAGCGAGGAGATGTTCGACTGGGCGCGAGCGCTCGCGTGGTGCCCATTGCCGGCCGGCCGGCGAGTGGCGGTCTTGACCAATGCCGGCGGACCCGGGGCCATCGCCATCGACGCGATCGATGAGTGCGGATTGAGCGTGGCGACCCTCGGTGAGAGGACGAAGGAGGCGTTGCGCGAGCTTCTTCCGCGCGAAGCTGTCATTGACAATCCGGTCGACATGCTGGCCTCGGCCGGCCCCCGGCAGTACGCCCGCTGCCTGCAATTGCTGCTGGAAGACGCGGGGGTTGACTCCGTTATGGTGATCTTGCCCCCGCCACCGGTTTCGACTGCGGCGGACATCGCAGGCGCAATGCTGCCCCAGATCAAAGCCTCTGAGAAGCCGATCGTCATCGTCCTCATGGGTGAGAAGCTGATCGCCCACGCCGCCCGCTTGTTCCGCCAGTCTGGTGTCCCCGATTATCGTTTCCCCGAACGGGCGGCCTCCGCGCTGCAGGCGTTGGTCGAGCGGGCTGAACAAGTGCAGCGTCCTGCCTTTGAACCCCCGCACTTCTCAGACCTCCATCCGAAGGCGGCGAGAGACGCGCTGGCCGCCTCGGTAGGAAGCGCAGCGGGGTTCGTGGACGTCGAAACAGCCTCAGCGGTCGTGGCCGCCTACGGGTTGCGGCTGCCGCCACAAGCTGTGGTTTCCAGCGAGGAAGAAGCTGTTTCCACCGGCCAGGGGATGGGCGGTCAGATCGCTCTCAAGCTGGCGACGCCGGATGTCGTCCACAAATCGGACGTAGGGGGCGTCATGCTGGCAATCGATTCCGCCGATGGGATCCGCAGCGCGTTTTCGGATCTGAAGAGGAGAGCGGAGGGGGCAGGAGTGCCAGAGCAGGCGTTCCAGGTCCTC
>CAZKYJ010001133.1:0-1779 GCA_964556355.1 uncultured Verrucomicrobiales bacterium
CGTCATCACGATTCCCGTCCGGGAAGACGTTGAAGCCAACCGGATCATCCGCGGGAGCCTGGCGGGGCTCTTCATCGAAAGTGTTCCCGAGCCCTCCACCGCCCTGCTCTGTGCCCTCGGCTCGCTGGCGCTGTTCCGCCGGCGGCGCTAGGGCGACGCGGTGGCTGCCAGCCGTTTTTGCCAAGAGAGCCATGCGCTTACCACTGCAATTGAATCTCAAAATCGCCCTGATCCCGTTACGAATCCGGGCTGGGGGTTTTCTCGGTAGTGAACCGGAACAGAAACTCCCGGAGACAATCATGAAACGACCAAACAAGACACCATTAGAAGCTCGGGGATATAGAGTGATCGTTCTCGGGCTTCTCACCAGCCTTGCTCTCGCACCTGCGGCTCTGGCCAAGAAGCCCGACAATCCGGGGAACGGTGGAGGAGGAGACAGTGGAGACCCGGGCGGCGATCCGGTCGGGGTTCCGCTCGCCGAAACTCCGCCCGTGGACTACGAGAAGACCGAGCTGCGCTGGGCGGGCAGCGCGGATCCGACCGATCCCGACAACTACGACGACCGTCAACCCGGCCACATCGGAACCTTGGTGACCGGCGTCAACGCGGGCGGCCGCGTCGTCGGCCTGGTGAAAGCCGCCTCGACCTTCCGCTATGGCGTGGTCAATGCCTTGACCCCGGAGGGGGAGCCCACCGGGCTCTTGGTGGATCTCAATACGATCTTCGAGGCGCCGGACGGCTGGCGGATCGCCTATGCCCAAGGTATCAACGATGACGGTCTCGTGGCCTGCCAGCTCATTCCGGAGGCCGAGCCCTTGTGGATTGAGGGGTCCCCCCTGCAGTTCGCCATCGCGGATCTGGGGACGGGCGAAATGACTCTCGTCGGCCCCGAGGAGACCAGCCCGGAACATTGGCAGTACGTCATCGAAATGACCGAGGACGGTCACTTGCTCGTTCAGGGGGACATCCTGGCCGGGGCCGACGGTCTCACCGAATTCGAACACTACATCTATGCGCGGCAAACGGACGGATCGTATGTGCGCCGTGACCTCCCCGGACTCGGCACCCCGGGGGTGACTGACTGGAACCCGAGCATCAACAACGCCTTGCAAATCGCCTCCTCGGATGCGCCGGAACGCTCCACCCTCTACGAGTGGAACTGGGATGGCAGCGCCCAGACCTACGAGCCGATCCCGGTCTGGCATGGCTATGTCAAGACGAAGGGGCGCAACACCGACGACGATGACTTTTTCGTCCGTGGCATCTCCAATCTGCCGGACGATGGCGGACCCGCCGCCATCTACGCCAGCCTCTACAGTGCGGACGGCAACGACCAGGCTTCCGGAATCTATCGCATCACGGGCGGCGGGCGCGAGCTGATCGCCGCAGGTCCCTCTCTGGGATCTCCCGCCTCCACCCGCAATCTCTCGCGTGCCGACTATGGTCGGGAAGAGATACTGTTGCTGGATACCGAGAGCGGAGACTATCGCTACCAGATCTACCAGCCGGAGTTCGGCATGCGCTTCAGGTTGCCCGGCGATGTCGTGGAGCAACCCTATCAGATTCGTGATGTGACGATCAGCACCCCGAGCGGACCGATCGGTCCCGAGGACTACCACGGGGGATACATCGCTTACTTCGTCTGGGGCGAGCCCACCCGGAGCTTCGTGCTGACCCCGGTGGCACCCTGAGCTTGCCAACGGTCATGCGGCCTGAGCGGGGCCTCCGGCACTCTCACTCCCCGCGCCCAGCCCTCCCGGTGTGCCGGGAGGGCTGAGG
>CAZKYJ010001134.1:0-1204 GCA_964556355.1 uncultured Verrucomicrobiales bacterium
GCGGGGTGCCGACGCGGGGCTGAAGTGTTCCTACCACCCGAACAGCCCGCCCGCCTCGCTGGTGCGGACGCAGGAGGACTACGACGTCGTCCTCAGCAGCCTCGACCCATCGGTGACCGGCTGGACACCGGATGTCGGCCACATCATCCGCGGCGGGATGGATGTCATCGCCACGCTGAACAAATGGTCGCACCTGGTCAACCACATCCACTACAAGGACTTCTCCGGCAACGGCCCCGAGCCCTGGGCGAAGATGGGAACCGGCAAGCTGGACTTCCACCGGATCACCGAGTGGCTGACCCAGCACAACTACGAGGGCTGGATCATCTGCGAAGACGAGGCCCACGAGGCGGTCGATGACCCGGACGGGGTCACCATGCAGAACGGCGCCTGGTGCCAGGAGAACCTCGCGCCGCTGGTCGGCGCGTAAATCGCTCCGATCGAAAGTTCACCAGCGCGTCCCGGCCAGTCCGGGGCGCGCTTTTTTGTGTCATCTGGCGACCGGAGAATGGAGGGAGACGGTCCGCAGTTTCCGCGCGGCGGGAGACGGCGCCCCATTTCAGGGACGGTGAATTCGTCCGTTTAATTGTGACGAACTCACCCTCGGTAGATCGGCGACCGAACCCCGCAGCGCGGCAGCCGAGGACGGACTGCCCACCTCCGAAATGCGCTTCGCCTTACCGTGTCACCTCCGGCTCCACCCAGATCGCCCACGAATTGTGGTTGTGCCCCTCGCCTCCCATCGTTTTGAGCTCGAGGAGCTCGACCCCGGAGATTTTGATATTCACGCTCTCGCTAGCGCCGACCCGAAGCACGGGAGAGCGGTAGAGTTCCCGACCGTCGCCGGTGACGATGAACACGGCCGACCCTTGGTTCGCGGCACCATCACGGAGGCCGACGCGCGCCGAGAAGCGCTCCCACTTCCCTCCCACCTCGAATCCATAGGTCGCGGGCGAATGGGCGTAGAGCCCCTTCGCATAAAACTCGCCTCCCAAGGTCAGAAAGACCCCGTTCTGGATTTGCGCGTCAAACCAGTAATAGTTCCGCGCGACCTGGCCCCACCCCACCGCCGCCTTCGACCACTCCGTGTCGGAAAGAAAGACCCGATCACCGACGACAGCACCGAGCTTCACGGGCGCGGGGGGGACGAGGGTCTCGCGTAAGACGGTCAGTTTGGCTTTCAGATCTCCCGCCGGAACGGCAT
>CAZKYJ010001134.1:1214-1779 GCA_964556355.1 uncultured Verrucomicrobiales bacterium
ATCGAGTGCCGCGTCCGACAGGAGAGCGACCGCTTCCGGAAGACCGCGCATGACGGCGCGTTCCGCCCGGCCAACGATCCAATCTTCATTGAGCGCCCGCGAATCCGGCAGGCCATCGCCACCGTAGCCGAATCCCATCCGCCGGACGGTGGTGGCGCCGTTCACGTGCAGCAGCGCAAGTTTGAGGTGGTATTCGCGCGGCCGCAGACCGGCGAGCTGCAATCTGAAGGCCCCATCTTCCAGCACCACCGGAAACGATTTCGCGCGGTGGTCCGTCGCCTGCGTTGTCGGCCACACGTAGGCGATCACCCCGTAGGGATCGATGGTAGCGCTGGCACTCCCTTCGATGACGAGCCCGTCTCCATCGGCCGAGAACTGCAACGAATCGAACGCGCCGCCGGCCTCGTCCCACCGCCCCTTGTCCGATCCGGTAATCAGGGGGTGGGAGAGCAGCTGCAACACTGACCCACGCGAGAGGAAGACGGGCTTGCCCCCGCCCCAGAACTCTTGGCGATAGGTCAGGTTTCCCATGCCCATCAGCGAAGTTCCGGATCCGCTTTCATCC
>CAZKYJ010001135.1:0-1779 GCA_964556355.1 uncultured Verrucomicrobiales bacterium
AAAGATCGATCAGGGCAGCGCCGACGCCCGGCCCGCCAACTGGACGGCCAGCCCCGAGTCCGGCGGTACGCCCGGCCGTCCCAATTTTCCCATCACCGGGCTCCCGCCCACCGTGACCGAACTCGTAAGTTTCGACGACCGGTGGCGCACGCGGGACGCCGCCTCCGCCCCTCCCGTGGGGTGGGAGCAGCCCGCTTTTGACGACGGTTCATGGCCGGAAGGGGAGGGGCTCTTCTTCGCGGGCGACGCCCAGCTCTCCGGTGTGGCCGATGGTCTCACCGGCTATTGGCCGCTCGACGAGACGGGCGGCAGCACCGCGCCCAATGCCGTCCCCGGAGCCCCCGCGGCCGCTCTCACCGGCACCGCGTGGTTCGTCGATGGGATCCGGGGACGCGCCCTGAATTTCAATGGGAGCGGTGCCTACGGAAGTGCCGGTACCGTCCCCCCCATGACGGCGATCAACGATTTCACCTGGGCGTTCTGGGCATTTTCGCGCGAGACTTCCAACAACAACGTCGTGGTTGGCAACCGCTACAGCGCGAGCGGAGCCGACTTCTCCCCGCGCGAGTTCATCAAGTTCACCCCGAGCCAGTTCGAGTTCCACCACGACGGGATTGGCGAAAACATCGACTACCCGGATTTCCCCGTCAACGTCTGGGTCCACCATGCGGTGGTCAAAGAGGGGAACACCCTGACCTACTACCGGGACGGCACCGCCTCCGGATCCCGTACCTTTTCCCAGGGGCTCAACAATCCGCAACCGCTCTACTTCGGTGGCGACCGGGGGGTCGAGAACTGGAATGGTCTCCTCGACGACGTGGCCATCTGGGAGAAAGCGCTGCCCGCCAGCGCCATTGGGGGGCTGGCCGATGGCACCTTCACCCCCGCCACCGCCCCCACGGGCGCGAACTCGAGTGGCGACCTGCGGACGGAGCTCGCTCTGGGAGCGAACACCTTTTATTTCCGCAAGACGTTCGCCTACGGCGGGGCTCCCGCGCGGACCGACCTCCAGCTCCAGCTCGTCGTCGACGACGGGGCGGTCGTGTATCTCAACGGTAGCGAACTCCACCGCGAAAACATGGATCCTGGTACGGTGAGTTACACCACGTCCGCCGCGTCCACCGTCGTCGACGCCGAGGCCACCGCGCCGATCGTCGTTCCCGTTTCCGCGCTGGTGCAGGGGGAGAACGTCCTCGCCGTGGAGGTCCACCAGTCCGCGCCCGGGAGCCCGGACATGGTTTTCGGCGCCCGCTTGGAGGCGACCGAGCAGCCGGCTCCGCCGTTCGCACCGGGCTCCGGGCTGGTGCTCAACGAGGTCTCGGCGGCCGGGAGCGAGCCGTTCCTTGTCGAGCTTGCCAACCTGGGGACGGTGACCCTCGATCTGGCCGACTACGACCTCAACGGGGTTTCGCTGGGCGGCTCGGGGATGCTGGCGCCCGGGGAGGTCACCGTCATCGGTGTCGCTGCTCTTGGGATCGCGGCCGCCGACGGCACCAAGCTCTTTCTGGCCGGGCCGGATGGTCTGGCCGACGCCCGCAGCGTCACCAACCGGCTGCGCGGGCGCGACGCGGACGGTCGCTGGAGCTACCCGACCACGGAGAGCTTCGGCGGCGCCAATGTTTTTGCCATCGTCGACACCGTCGTCATCAACGAGATCATGTACAACCGGGCGCTCGCCCAGGCCGACTCCGATGAACAGTGGGTCGAGCTGCATAACTTCGGCGCGGCCGCCGTCGATCTTTCGGGATGGGAGTTCGTCGATGGGATTTCCTTTGCCTT
>CAZKYJ010001136.1:0-1775 GCA_964556355.1 uncultured Verrucomicrobiales bacterium
CCTAGCATCGAAATGAGCCAAAAAATCGCATTCGTCGGAGTCGGAAAAATGGGTGCCAACATGGCGCGCCACCTGAAGGACGAGGGCTACGAAGTCACCGCCGTGAACGACGTCAACACCGCTGCCGCCAACGAGCTCGCCGCCGAGATCGGAGCGACCGCCGAAACCTCCCTCAAAGCCGTGACCGCGGCGGCCGATGTCATCATCACGGTCGTGACCAACGACGACGCGATGCGCGCGATCTTCTCCGGGAGCGACGACAACCTCCTCGTCGGCGCCGAGGGCAAGACCTTCATCAACTGCGCGACGCTCTCCCCGGCCATCCACCGCGAGATCACCGCCTCCGGCCACGCGGCCGGCGCGAAAGTTCTCGAAGCCTGCATGGCCTCGTCCATCAGCCACGCCCGCGAGGGCAAGCTCTACCTCATGGTGGCCGGCGATGCCGATGCCTTCGAGGCGAACAAGAAACTCCTCGAAGATCTGTCCCTCAACCTCCGGTTCATCGAGGGCGGCGCCGGACGGGCGGCCGAGGTCAAGGCACTCGTCAACATGGTCATGAACATCAACACCGCCGGACTCGCCGAAGGCCTCGGGCTAGCCAGTGCCCTCGGTCACGACCTCGCGATGATCTGCGAGGTCTTCGCCCAGACCGGCGCCAACTCCCGCGTGCTCGAAACTGACGCCGAGGATATGATCGCCCGCGACCACGACTGCTGGTTCTCCGCCGCCCACGCGGCCAAAGACTCGGGTATCGCCCAAGGGATCGCCGCCAGCGTGAACCTCAATCTCCCGCTCAACGACACCACGAAAGCGCAGTACGATCGGATGGAGGCGGAGGGGCTCGGCGAACTCGACAAATCCGGCGTCGCGGAACTGACCTTCCCCGGCCGGCACGGGCATCCCGCTTAGGCGCCAAAAAACGACAAAGCCCGCCCCGGCCGTGCCGGGGCGGGCTTTGCTTTCGGCAATTCCAGTCCTGAAAACTGCCTGACTGAAAAACTACATCACTTGATGTTCTCCTCGTGAAAGCAATGCCAGTCGTCGAGGTTATTGAGGCCGATGGCGTCGAGGACCGAGCCGTCGTCCGCGCGGCCGACCATCCCGAGGATGCTCGCGCGGGTGGCATCGTCGTGGTTGTAACCAACGATCGAGGCGTTGAGCGCCGCCACGGCGCCCTTGTCGAGGGCGCCGCCTTTTTGCTCGAGCACCCACTTCTCAAGCTCGGTGTAGGTCGGCTTGTTGGCATTGATGTAGTCGAGGAACTTCTGGCGATCGATGCCGAGGCCGTCGAGAACCATCTGGTCGAAGCCCTGGCCGGCGGCCGGGTAGTCGTCATGGAGCTTGCCGGCGGCGGCGAGGGACGCTTTTTGCCAGAGGCGCGGCAGGTGGAGGACGCCGAGCGGACCGGCGGTGCCCGAGCTGATGGTAGGAATAATTTGGCTCATTGGAATCTAGGTTTTTTGGATTGGTTTGTTCCCCTCGCCGGTTGTCCGGTTCCGTGGTGGCCACGATAGCGAGAGGGCTACCGTCACCGCAAGACATTTTCGCCCCGCGACGGGATTGAGAAATCCGCTTTCCCCCCCGCGCGCCGTCCCCTATATAGTGGGATCCATGCAAACGCCCCCCGTTTCCCGACGCCGTTTCTTGGCCACCAGCCGCGCGGCCGCCCTCGGCGGCACCGCGCGCGAACCCGACGCCGACGCCGACGGCCAGCTCAAATCGATCACCAAGAGAGACGAAACCTTCGTCCCTCACCCCGGTATCCACGTAGTTGC
>CAZKYJ010001137.1:0-1773 GCA_964556355.1 uncultured Verrucomicrobiales bacterium
CGCGCCGTCGTGCAGGGCTTCGAAGGCGATGCGATCCCCGAGAACGACGAGGCCTTGGCCATCGTCGACGTCCGGGGCAAGCAGCTCTTGCTCTACGTCGAGGGAGAGGCGGAGGAGGCGCATTTCCTCCGCGATGCCATGGCCCAAGAGGGGATTCGGCTCGACGTGCGTCCCCCGGCGGGGATGCCCGATACCCTGCGCGAGATCGCCGGCTACGACGGGATCATCTTGTCCGACGTACCCGCGCACGCCATCGGCGATGGCGCCATGGCCTCGATCCGCGACTACGTCGAAGATCTCGGTGGCGGCTTCGTCATGATCGGCGGGATGAACTCTTTCGGGGTGGGGGGGTACTACCGTACCCCGATCGAGGAGATCCTCCCCGTAAAACTCAAGGCGCCGGACCAGGAGGAATTCCAGAGCAGTGCCCTCGCCCTGGTGATCGACCGGTCGGGATCGATGTCGGGACAGAAGATCGAGGTGTGCAAAAGCGCGGCCATCGCCTCGTCCGAACTCCTGTCGAAAAAAGACTACATCGGAGTGTTCGCCTTCGATTCCAACGTCCACGTCGTCGTGCCCATGACCAAAGTGACATCGACGGCGACGATCGCCTCCCAGATCCAGACGCTCACGCCGGGCGGCGGGACGAACATCATGCCGGGAATGACCCAGGCGCGCCTCGAGCTGGGCAAGGTGCGGGCGAAGATCAAACACATGATTGTGCTCACCGACGGGCAGACCGCCGGGCAAGGCTACGAGGCACTGGCCGCCCAGTGCCGGAGCGAGGGCATGACCATCTCGACGGTCGCCATCGGGAACGGCTCGCAGGTTTCTCTCCTCCAGCGGATCGCTGCGGCGGGGGGAGGGCAGGCCTACACGACCGTCGACCCGACCGCCATCACGAGGATCTTCACGCAGGATACTATGACCCACACCGGGCGCATGATCCGCGAGGAGGCCTTCGAGCCGAAGCAGGTCGAGCGCCATCCGATGCTGCGCGGCTGGGACTCGCTCGACGTGCCGCCGCTGCTCGGGTATGTCAAAACCAACCGCAAAGCCACCTCCCAGATCCCGCTGGTCACCGATACCGGGGACCCGTTGCTCGCTTTCTGGCGCTTCGGCTTGGGCAAGGTCACGGCGTTTACCTCCGATTCGAAATCGCGCTGGGCATCGCTCTGGATCAGCGGGTGGCCTGGCTACAGCCAGTTCTGGTCCCAGGTGCTGCGCGAGACGGCACGCTCCCCGCAAGGGTTGAACATGGATCTGCGTATCGAGCCGGAGGGCGAGGCCATGGGGATAGTGGTGGACCTGTTAGAAGACGCCGGATCCTACCGCAACGACGCCGACGTGGAGGCCGACCTCTTCTTCATCCCGGCCGGGGCGCTCGGGTCCAGCATGAAGCAGCTCGCCACCAGGCCGCTCTACCAGGACGGGCCGGGGCGCTACTCCGGATCGTTTCGACCGGACGAGCCGGGAGTCTACATGGTGCGCGCCCGCTCGGGCGCCCGCCTGGTCTCGGCAGGGGTGGTGCACAACCCGTCGTCCGAGGCGGCGACCGGCCGGATCGACGAGGCGCTCCTGCGCGAAGCCGCCGATCTCACCGGCGGCACCTATCTGGAAGATTCCGCTGCCGAACTGCCGCTGGAAGGGGCCGCCGTCGCCCGCTTCGTCGAACTCTGGCCGTATCTCATCATGGCGATGATCGCACTCTTCTTCGTCGATCTCGCCGCTCGCGTAGCGCCGTCGCGCGATCTCAAGTGCGTTGGGCTCAGT
>CAZKYJ010001138.1:0-1768 GCA_964556355.1 uncultured Verrucomicrobiales bacterium
AGTCGAAGAAGGTCTTCAAGCCCGAGTTCCTCAACCGCCTCGACGACCTCATTGTCTTCCACATGCTGGAGAAAAAAGACCTCGTGCAGATCGTCGATCTCGAGATCGAAAAGGTGACCGCGCGCATCCGGGCGAAGGACATCCATATCGAGCTCGAACCGTCCGCGACGGAACTCCTCATCGACGAAGGCTACGACCCGGCCTACGGCGCTCGCCCCATGCGCCGCGCCGTGGAGAAACACCTCGAGGACCCGCTCGCCGAACACCTCCTCCGCGGCAACATCAAGCCCGGTGACACCGTCACCGTGACCCGCGATCCCGACGATGAGAAACACCTGAAGTTCTCCGCGGCCAGCGAGACCGACAACCCGGGTCAGGAGGAAGAAGAGACCGCTCCGCAGCCGAGCTGATTCCGAAGGCTGCAGGCGGAACCTGGAAGGCAGAGAGTTTTTCTCTTGCCCCCCAAGCATTTGCCTTCCTCCTTGTGCCTTCGAACCATGTCCTACCTCGATTCTCTCTTTTCCCTCGAAGGTCGAACCGCTGTCGTCATCGGTGGCACCGGCGAGCTCTGTGGCGCCATGGCGTCCGGCCTCGCCCGGGCGAATGCCGAAGTCGTGCTGGTCGGGCGCAGCGAGGAAAAGGCGAAAGAGCGCCTCGACCAGATCCACGGCGATGGGGGGAAGGCATATTTTGTCGCCTGCGACGTCAACGACCGCGCCAGCCTCGCGGCGCTCCTCGAGACCGTTGTCGAGCGTTCGGGTGCCTGCCACATCCTCGTCAACGGTGCCGGCGTCAACAGCCCGACCCCGTTCCTCGAGATCACCGATGACGAGTTCGACCGGATTCTCGACGTGAACCTCAAGGCCGTCTTCGCGGCCGCCCAAATCTTCGGTGCCTACTTCCTCCAGCGCAAAGAACCTGCCAGCATCATCAATGTCGGTTCGATGTCCGGGATTATCCCCCTGTCCCGCGTGTTCACCTACTCGCTCACCAAAGCCGCCGTTCACAACCTCTCGAAAAACCTCGCCCGCGAGTGGGCGACCCACGGCATCCGGGTCAATACGATCGTCCCCGGCTTCTTTCCCGCGGAGCAAAACCGCAAGGTGCTGAACGAGGACCGCGTCGCGTCCATCATGGGGCACACCCCGATGAACCGTTTCGGCAAGTCCCACGAGCTGATCGGCGCCACCCTCCTGCTCGCTGCTGAGGGGGCTGGATCTTTCATCACCGGCGCCGAAATCATCGTCGACGGCGGCTACCACGCCATGACGATCTAGCCGTGCGGCGCGGGCGGGAGCGGCGGAAACGAAGGGCGCCCGATCGATCGGGCGACCCCCATCTTTCGCTGACGGGGGATGGTCTGCCTGGCGCTATCACCGGGGCTCCCCGACGCCATCCGATCCAGCCGAAGCCCAGGTCCGCGGGGGCGCGACGACGGTTCCGGTTTTTTTGCTGGCCGGGCCTTCTCCTTTGCGCCGTCCTGGTCTCCGGCTGCGCGCACCCGCCAGCGCCACCGCCGCCCGGCCCCCCACCGCTCGCTCTCGCGAAGAAGTCAGACGACGGCCGCTTCCTCATCACATCGGACGGCAGCGCTTGGCAGATCGCCCCGTTCGCCCAAGCCGCCACCCGCGCTTGGCCGCGCCGATCGCCCATGGCCATCTCGCGATTTCCGACAGATTCTGCCTACCCGTTCCGCCTCGTCCACCTCCCCAGCCGCACTGCCGTCCCCGCACGAAGGGGGCGGAATCTCTTCTGAGCAACCGGGCAC
>CAZKYJ010001139.1:0-1765 GCA_964556355.1 uncultured Verrucomicrobiales bacterium
GAGAAGGCGACCTTCGCGCCGTCACCCCGGAACGGAACCCGGGGGCGTTGCGCCGCTCCGAGATGCTTCCGACCAGCTCCGCTATTTTGTCGGAACTTCGATAATTCCCACGTCCGCACCCCATCAACGCCGATCCCGCGACTCGTTCAGGTTCAACGTTGCGGCGCGTGAGGAGATAGGCCGTCGTAGACCTCGTTCGCCCCTCCGAAAACAATGCAACGTCCGCCTCGTCGCCGTTTAATTTCTGTCAACCGATGGCCTGCATGGGCCACCGTCATACTCTTCTGGGCAGGTTTCGCCGCTGCAGTCGGCCTCACGGCACCTCTTTCCTCCGCATTTCCAGGCCTCTGGAAAGGCGCGTTTCTCGGCGGTGTTGCCAGCTTGGCGACGGTGTTCCTCACCGCGTGGGTCGTTCGCATATCCGACGGGAATGCGGGCGACATCGGGCACTTGGTCGCGCGTGGCTCGTTTGGCCGCTTCATTCTTGGGTTTGGATTCGGCCTCTTCCTGATCGCGTCCCATATTTTGCTTCTCTGGTGGTTCGGCGGTCAGGTTTCCTTTCAGAGGGTAGCCGAGGTTCGCCCATCGGCCTTCGTGGCGGCCATGGGCAGTTTCATCCCTCTCGCGGCCATGGAGGAATTGGGGTTTCGAGGCTTTCCTCTGCAAAGGCTCAGGTCGACCTATGGTCTGTGGTTGGCCCAGGCTCTGGTTGCACTGGCATTCGCCGCCTACCACGTGGTCGGCGGATTCCCGTGGGTCTCCGCCTTGTTGGGCACCGGAATGGGTTCGGTAATGTTTGGGATGGCGGCCATCGCCACCCGCGGATTGGCCGTGCCCGTTGGTCTGCACGCGGCGTGGAATCTAGGTGGCTGGGCGGTGGGCGAGAAGCAAGATCCCGGCTATTGGAAAATCGTCGTGGATGAGTCGTCGCGGACGTCGGCTGAAATTGCCGGGACTCTCGGTTACTTCGGCGTCACGGCTACGGCGACTTTGGGATTCTGGCTCCTCCACCGACACCGATCGAGAACCCGGGGGCAACGAGGCTCGCGGACAGGGGACCTGGGGGGCGCTCCCGGGGATGGATAGGCCGGTTCCGGCGCCGACCCAGAATCGCACCGCCCGCCTTCCACCACGAGGCGGCCGGCATTCGCCTCCCCGCGCGAATCCTCGCTGTCGATCTCCGGGGAGAGTTCGTCCCTGCCCTGCGCTCGGTCACGACCGGTGCGAACATTTCGCGGGAGGGACGCGGGACTCCCCCGGAATTCAATCCTGCGTCCGATGGTGGGGTTCATCCGTTCCCCTCCAGATCGGTGTGGGATCAAGGACACTCTCTGAGGCCTGCCTCGTCAGACCCAGCGGCGGTTTCCTCCCCGGAGACCGTGCTGGCATTCTCCAAAAAACGACTCGCTATGACCTCCAACTTGACCGCCCCCGTTCCTCTTCCCGGCGTCTCGAGTTGCGACGCCTACCATCGCCCATCGCCCCACTCCAGCCGGGCGGGGGACGGAGTGCAGGAGGGGTGGCGGAAGCCTCGATCGATCGGCACCCGGATGGATGCCCGCGGCGGCGCCGAATTGCGCCTCCGCCAGTGTGCACGTCGGGGGAGTGCCGCCCGAAAAGACGTTCTCGGCACTTTAACTAAGGTTGCATAGCGAAGCCCCACCCTTTGACGCGACACTGAACTGAATAACGACTGCATGGACACGCCAAACGAAAGATTAGTTGCCGCGATAGCTTGCGCTCGCCGGCCCTGCAGTCGCGTTTC
>CAZKYJ010001140.1:0-1765 GCA_964556355.1 uncultured Verrucomicrobiales bacterium
CCTACGCGCTCTTCCCCCAGCACCTCGAGCTGCTCGCCTGGATGGACGTGGTCCTCCTCTCCATCATCCTCGCTCCCGTGGCCGTGGTCGGAGACCTCGCCGAGTCGGTGCTCAAACGCTGCTTGGGCGCCAAAGACTCCGGCAAGATGCTCCCCGGCATCGGTGGCGCCCTCGACCTCACCGACAGTATCCTCTTCACCGCACCCGTCGCCTACGCCTATCTCGTGCTGGCGTGAGAATAAGAACCTAGAGCTGCGTCCACCTGTGTCACCTGCGGTCAAGAAAGTCGTTATCTTAGGTTCCACCGGTTCCATCGGGACCAGTGCCCTCAAGGTGGCTCGCGACCTGCCCGACCGGATGGAAGTGGTCGGCCTCGCGGCCAGCTCCAGCGTTGAGGGTGTCGTTTCGCAAATCGCGGAAACCGGCGTGCGGAACGTCGCGATGTTCGACCCCGGCGCCGCCGCAGGCGTCCGCTCCCGCTGTCCCGATATCTCGGTCACCGAAGGCGAGGCCGGGCTCTGTGAACTCGCCACGCTCCCCGAGGCCGACATGGTACTCGTCGCCATCGTCGGCACCGCCGGCCTCCGGCCCGCCCTCGCCGCCATCGAGGCCGGCAAGGATATCGCCGTGGCCAGCAAGGAAATCCTCGTCATGGCCGGGGAGATCGTCATGGGGGCGGCCCGGCGCAAGGGCGTCCGCGTGTTGCCCGTCGACAGCGAACACAACGCGATCTTCCAATGCCTCGAAGGGCGCGATGTTTCCACCGTCACGCGACTCATCCTTACGGCCTCGGGCGGTCCGTTCCGGACGCTGGATGCCGACCAGCTGGCCGACGTCACGGTCGAACAGGCGCTCAAACACCCGACCTGGGACATGGGCAGTAAGATCACCATCGATTCGGCGACGCTCTTCAATAAAGGGCTCGAGATGATCGAAGCGCGCTGGCTATTTAATATCCCCATGCCGCAGGTCGATGTCATCGTGCACCCCCAAAGCATTGTCCACAGCATGGTCGAGTTCGTCGACGGCAGCGTGCTCGCCCAGCTAAGCCATTCGGACATGTGCTTTCCCATCCAATACGCCGTGACCTACCCCGACCGCGTGAGGAACTCGCTCGAGCCGCTGGATTTCGCCAAGCTCGCCAAGCTCGACTTCGAAGCGCCCCGCACCGGGGATTTCCCCGCCCTCGACCTCGCGCGCCGGGCGGGGGAGGTCGGGGGCACCCTTCCCGCGGTCCTCAATGCCGCCAACGAGGTCGCCGTCGCCGCCTTCCTCGACCGCCGCATCGGGTTTCCCCAGATCTGGCAAGCCGTCGACGCGACGATGACCGCACACTCTGTCGATCCCCATCCCGATCTCTCCCGGATTCTGGAGGCCGACCGATGGGCGCGCGATCGCGCCTCCGCCGTGCTCGGGCACCGCCGGTAGGTCTCCCCCCGATAGAGTGGACACATGGTGCGCAGCCTCTTGGGGGTGCTAGATTCGTTGTTCTTGGGTCACCGGAAAGTGGTTTTCGAGGGAGTCCTCCAGGCTTCGGCTGCGGCCAGGTCATCGCCCCCGGCTCTTCCCTGGGCCTCGCGCCACCCGGTGAACTCGTCGCGCCACGTGCGCAGCGATCCGTCCGAGATGCCCAGCCCGTGGGCGATCTGCTTGAGCGGCAGGTCGCTCTCCGGTAGAGCTCCACGGCCTCGCTTTGGGAATCTTCGTCGTATGGTGGTGTCGTCGCTAGACTGGCTGGTTCTCTCTTTCCCCCGAACTGCGCCTT
>CAZKYJ010001141.1:0-1765 GCA_964556355.1 uncultured Verrucomicrobiales bacterium
TATGAAAAGGGGAAAAGGCAGCACCGAACAGCCATAATCCCTTTGCACCACGCAGGCTGCCGCGCCTACGGTGCAACCCCGCACCTACCGAACCTTGCCCGAACCGACCGCCATCGCCGAGCCCACCCTGAACACCTCCAACGCTACCGACGAGCGCTTTCTCAAAGCCTTCCGTAGCATGGTGCTCGCGCGGGTTCTTGAGGAACGGATCGCCGGGCTCTACCACTCGGGCAAGCTGGTGGGCGGCGTCTACACCGGACGGGGCCAGGAGGCGTTCAGCGCCGCCCTCGGGGTCCAGCTGACCAAGGGCAGCGACGTCTACGGACCGCTCATCCGCGATCAGGCCGGGCGCATCGCTTTCGGCGAGCCGCTGACCGATGCCACGCGTACCTATTTCGGCTCTGCCGCGGGACCGATGCGCGGGCGCGACGGCAACGTCCACCGCGGGCGCCCGAAAGACGGCATGCCCGCAATGATCAGCCACCTCGGAACGAACGTCGCCGTCATCGCCGGCATGCTCTTCGCCCGCCGGTTCCAAGGGCGAAACGGCGGGATCGGCGGCGTGAGCATCGGCGAGGGTGGCACGTCCACCGGCTCGTTCCACGAGGGGCTCAACCTCGCCGCCGTCGAAAAACTGCCCCTCATCGTCGCCGTCGCCGATAACCAGTTCGCCTACTCGACACCGAAGAACCGCCAGTTCGCCTGCGCCGACCTCGTCGACCGTGCCATCGGCTACGGAGTGACCGGCCACACGGTCGATGGCACCGATCTCGGAGCCTGCATCGAGGTCTTCGGCGATGCCGCCGATCGCGCCCGTCGGGGCGAAGGCCCCCAGCTCGTCGTCGGAAATCTGCTCCGCCTCTCGGGCCATGGCGAGCACGACGACGCCTCCTATGTCCCCGAGGAGCTGCGGAGATCACCCCTCGGGCACGACTGCCTAGAGGTCGCGACCGCGGCCGCTCTCGAACGGGGCCTCCTCGATCGCGAGGCGCTGCAAACGATTCGTAGCGAGGCGACCGACCGTGTGCAGTCCGCCGTCAACCAGGCCCAGAAAGAGGACAAACCGGATCCGTTCGCCGAATCTTGGGCTAGCCTTTCCACCCCGCACCTCCGGGAAGGCTACCCGGCATCCCGCACCCAGTGAGCTCCACCGCATCCACTCCCGTGGCGACCGCCGAGCCGGAAACCGCCACCATCACCTATCTCGAAGCGATCCGCGATGCCCAGGCCAAGGCGCTCGCCGCCGACCCGAGCGTATTTCTCTACGGCCAAGACATCGCGGCGTTCGGCGGGGCGTTCAAAGCCACCAAGAAGCTCTCCGAGGAGTTCCCCGGGCGGGTCTTCGACGCGCCGATCAGCGAGGACGCCATGGTCGGTCTCGCCATCGGCTCGGCCATCGACGGCCTCCGCCCGGTGATCGAGATGCAGTTCGCCGACTTCTCGTCGGTGGCTTTCAACCAGATCGTCAACCAGATGGCCGCGCACTACTGGCGCACCGACCTCCCCCTTCCCATCACCATCCGCCTCCCCTCGGGCGGGACTTTCGGCTCCGGCCCGTATCACAGCCAGAGCATGGAGGGCATCTACGCCCAGTACCCGGGACTCGTCGTCGTGGCACCCGCCACGGTGGCCGACGCGCACCACATGCTCTTGGAGGCCATCGCGCTCGATGACCCGGTCATCTTCTGCGAGCACAAGTTCCTCTACTACCACCTCAAAAGCCCAAGTATCCCGGAGGCGGCGCTCCCCATCGGCAAGGCGCGGG
>CAZKYJ010001142.1:0-1762 GCA_964556355.1 uncultured Verrucomicrobiales bacterium
TCGTCTGGTACTGAGCCGGCCCGGTGGTTTTACCGATGGGGATATGCAGTGTCGCCCATTCTCCCGCGGGTGGCAGATCTCCCAGGCGCTGGGTGTGTTGCGGATCACCGAGCGCCGTAGCAGCGGCGATCCGCCCCCCGTCATCGGTGCCCCAGTAGTAGGTGTCGAAATAGTCTTTCTTCCAGCCCACCCGGCCGTAGGCACCCCGGATGACCTGCACGGCGAGGGCGCCCGGCGGGTCTTCCGGATCGAGAAACACCTCGACCAGGTAGTCGTTTTCCTTGTACGATCCGTGGGAGAAGAAGCCGGTCACGGTCTCAGCGACAAGGTGCCGGTGAACATCGCCGGGCGCCGCCGAAGTCGCACGCGCGGGCCGCCCTCCCACCTCACCGGTCTCAAAGTTCCCCTCGATGACATGCGCAGCCGGGATCGCCACAGGAATCCAACGGAACCGCGTGCGCGATTCCGTGTCGGCGAGCCCGGCACTGACCTCTCTCTCCCACGCCGCCTGCGCTTCGGGATCGCCTGGAGAATCTGGTTCCGAAAGTGCCCTGACCTCGGCCTCCAGCGCGGCGGCCCGCGCGCGCTCCTCCACACTGTCGTAGACGTAGTGCAGCGGCTGGCGGCGGTCGCCCGGCGTGTAGACACCCGTTTCGATGAGGTCGTCAAAAAACGCGGCGAGATTGTAGTAGTCGGCCTGGGTGATGGGATCGTACTTGTGGTCGTGGCACTCGGCGCAGCCGGTGGTCGCACCGAGCCAGACGGTACCGAGGGCACGGACGTGCTCCCCCTTGAGCGCGTAGAGCGCCTCGCTGTCAATGACGCCATCCTCGCAGTTCGTCTTCACGATGCGGTTGTAGCCCGAGGCGATGAGCGTGCGGTCATTCGGCTCAGGTACGAGGTCGCCGGCCAGCTGCTCGACCGTGAACTGGTCGAACGGCATGTTCTCGTGGATGGACTCGATGACGTAGGCGCGGTAGGCACCGGAGGCGATCGGCTCGTCGCTGACCATCCCGGACGAGTCGGCCCAGCGCACCAGATCGAGCCAGGTCACCGCCTGGTGCTCGGCGTATTCAAGGCTCGCCATCCATCGGTCGACCAGCGCCCGGTAGGCGGCATCGGACGGGTCGGCCTCGAACGCCCGGACTTCGTCGGCGCTCGGAGGGAGCCCGCGCAGGTCGAAGGAAAGCCGCCTCACCAGCTCGCGCGGCGTCGCCACGGCCACCGGCCGGACCCCTTCCTCCGCCCACCGCCTCTCAAGGAACGCGTCGACTGGCGATGGCGCGTCAATCTCCGGGCGCACCAGATTTCGGTAGGCCCAGTGCTCTTCGTAGGTGGCGCCCTGGGCGACCCATCGCCGCAGGATGTCGCGTTGGGCCTCGGTCAGCGCGTAGACCGAATCGTGCGGGGGCATCCGCTCGTCCGGATCGGAAGCGCCGATCCGTGCGACCAGCTCCGACGCCCCGAGATCCCCTGGCACGATGGCCGCGTAGCCCCCGAGATCCGCGGTCGCCCCCTCCACCGTGTCGAGGCGGAGACCCGCCTTCCGGTTGTCCTTGTCGAACCCGTGGCAGAAAAAACAGTTCTCGCTGAGGATCGGGCGGACGTCCCGATTGTAGCGCACCGATTGCGCAGGGGCGAGCGATCCCGCGACGGCGAGCACCGCCGCGCAACGGAGAGAGGTTGGCAACATGCCGGAACAATACGCCACCGGAAGCGCAGACGCTTGCACCGGAACGCTCCCTGTTTGTATTATTTGCGC
>CAZKYJ010001143.1:0-1762 GCA_964556355.1 uncultured Verrucomicrobiales bacterium
GGTGGGGCAGGGAGGTAGGTGGTGGCGGTGTTCCCCGAGCTGCGCCAGTTGCCCCCGACGTCGTTGGCGAGACCGGGGTTGATGAGTTCGATGGACGAGCCGGGCTCGTCCCCCGTGACCGGCCACGGGAATCCGAGCTGGTAGTCGACCTCGTCGATCTGCCCACCGCCCGCGTCGCGCAGGGTGACGGTTTCGCCGCCGTTGCGCAGGGTGCCATCCCACGGGCCGAGCGCGCCTGCAAAACCGAATTCCGATTGCATTGTCGCGGGGTCTTCGGCGACGACGAGAAACTGGCCGCCGAGGATGGTGGTGCCGTTCGGGAACGTGAAGTCGATCCCGTCGGAGAACCGCCAGCCGCTCAAGTCGATCGGGCCGTCCGAATCGTTGAAGAGTTCGATGAACTCCGCGCGCACCGTCTTGTCGGGTGGATCGACGAAGAGCTCGTTGATGACGACCGTCGGGGGGACGAAGGCCAAGGTCTCGAAAGTCCGCGTCGCGGGACTCCAGGTGGTGCCGGCGACGTTCGTGGCGCGGAGGCGGAAAAAGTAAGTGGAGAGCGGGGCGAGCCCGCTGATCGTGCGGTCGAATGCGCCCGACTGGATCCCGACGGGGGCGGAGAGCTCCCACGCTCCAGGATCCGTGCCGCCATCGACGGTGCCGTAGTGAACGAAGACGGCAGGCGGGTCGTTGCCGGTCGACGTGACCGTCCCTCCGATCCTCGCCGAGCTTCCGGTGATGGTGTCGGCGGGATCCGAGGTGATCGACGCTGGGGCGGCGCCCGGGGTGCTGAACGCGGCGGTGGCCGCCGCGAATGCCGTGCCCGCCGAGTTCGTGGCGGCGGCACGGAAAAAGTAGTCGGTGCTTTGCGCCAGACCGTCGATCCGGGTGGTGACCGGCGCCCCGGGGGCGACCGTGCCCAGGTTTACCGACTGTCCCCAATTGCCAGGGGATGTCCCGCCATCGGCCGTTCCGTAGTAGAGCGTCACCGTGGGCGTCTCTCCGCCCGTAGCCGTGACGGCGGCTCCGACCGTAGCGGACGTCGCTTCGATGTCGGACGCGGCGGTATTCCCGACCGTGGGGAGCACCGGAGGGGTGGTGAAGAATTCGCTCGTGGGGGCCCAGTCATCGCCCACCGAGTTGCTGGCGAAGGCGCGGAAAAAGTAGGCAGTGTTGGGTGCAAGACCCGCAAGATCGGCCATGAACCCGCCGGGCGAAGTCCGGGATCCGGCGGCGATGCTGTCGTCCCAACCGCCCGGTGCCGTCCCGGCGTCGGTGGTGCCGTAGTAGAATGTTAGGGTCGCTTCGTCGTTGCCCATCCCCGAGGAAACGAGATCGCCATTGAGCCGGGCGCCGGTTCCGGTGACGGCGGTAGCCGGGGACGTCGTCACCTCGGGCAGGCCGGGGACAGGGGTGGTCTCGACGACCTGTAGCCCGTTGATGGCCGTGCGAAACGGCTCCGCTTGGGAAGTTATAGTGAGGGAGGGATCCGTCAAGTCTGTGAAGCGGACGTAGTTCGCGTTCGGGGTGGCGGAGGCGAGGTTCGTGCCGGTTCCCTCGATATAGGTGCCGTTCCAGTTGGCGGTGTCGTTGATGTAGACGTCTGCGCCGCCGACGTTGATACTGGCGGGGCGATCACCGCCGACGTTCTCGCCATCCACGTAGACGATCACGTCATACTGGGAGTAGGGGATTCCCGATAGCGTGATGGAATGGGACCCGTTATTGCCGGACGAGTCGAGGTAGCCATTGAACATCGTGCCGT
>CAZKYJ010001144.1:0-1759 GCA_964556355.1 uncultured Verrucomicrobiales bacterium
GTTTCGCTTCGCCAAACTCTTCCGCGCGTTTCAAGACAGTAGCGGCCAGTTCCTCAACGCAGCCTACCACGGGCGAACGGGCGGGGTCCAACCTCCTGTCGTCGCCTTCCTCTACGGCGGGCGAACAACCAGTCGCAACGCAACCGGGGGCACGTTCCTCGCTCCAAATTCGGCAGTGTTCCTCCTTGAAGCACTCGTGCTTGGTTCGGCAACTTCTACAGTGTATAAATCTCATCGCTCGTCTCTTTTCAGCCCCCGGTAGTTGGACCCCGCCCGTTCACTGCCGCGCCTCGGGTTCCCCGAGGCTTGCCGGTGCTAAACCCCTTCGCCAAGCAATCCGTGCAAACTCCACCTCCATGACGCTCGAAAAACATAAGCCATGTCCCACACGCGCACCTGTCCGGCAGTGAACGGCGGCGGCGCGTCAGTGAACAAATCGCGGCAGCCGACCACTTGATAAATTTACGTGCTAATCTCATCACTCTGTTGTGGCGGCTGCGCCGCCGCCGTTGTATGGAGTCAGGGCGTGCGGGACGATACCCCCGCTCTGGCCGCCGCGGATTCCGCTTGTAGGGACACCTGGCCTAATCGCCTGGTCGATGCTAAGCCCTCTCTTACGGCGCGGCTCCGTGCTTCGACTTCGCACTCCCGCCCTGACTCCATACAACAAGCCGATGATAGAGACGCTCCACATCCGGGGCACTTGTCCCAAACGCCTCGCGTTAAATAGGCTCCACATCGACAGTAAAATTTACTCATTTTCGCGCTCCATATCTCTATCGTTCGTCCAACCACGCTCGATCCACTCCTTCGCGGCAGCGTAGCTCGGTTGATAGGTTGCGAGTGACCAGTCGAGCGGCTGGCCTTCGTCATCGTAGCGGTGCGGAATTGCTTCCCATTCCCCCGGCCAATCGGCGGCGGTTCCCCACGGTTGAGGGTGAGTCTTGCCGATGCGGGACGGGCGAATCCATCCGACCTCTTGACCGCCCCCGGTGTGGCAGTTTTCCATCGGCTCGTAGCCTTTGATGGGCGTCCACACAAAGGACGAACCAGGCGCTGGTGCCAATGACTGCCCTGTGGGCATCATTGGCGAGGTCGGAGCTTGAGCGAGGGCAGTCATGGCACAGCTAGTCGTTCGGCGAAAAAATGGATGATCTCATTAACGGTTCTTTTGACTCGGCAGCGCATCTGGAATCCAAGTCATTAGAGGATCTTAGGGTAGCCGCCACTTTTGAAGATTCTGGTATCGCGTATGATTCAGTAATAACCAATCGAGGCGACCGGCAGATGTTGGTCGTTTGTTTCACCTCCGAGGATTCCATACGGGATTTATGCCGTGTCTTCGGGATCGATCGAGATTCCGGTGATGATTCATGGAGCGACATAACTGTTTTAGGGGCTTTACGTCAGGCGTCAGAGTCCGATGGGATCTCCGCTCGCGTTCTCAATAGTTCCTCAAGTTTTCCAAAGTCGATTGCGTTGCTATCAACTGATCCAGATTCAACCACCAATCTTTGGTCCTCACTCAATCAGTAGCGCCGAACAAGGCGTCGTAGCCAATCCGCACCCGCGATGAGTCGATTTTCTTCTTCAATTTCGTTAGTATTCATAGTTTCAAACTGGCGCTCCCTGGTGCGGATCGGCTAGACTTATTCGTTCCCCGGCCCCTCCGGCCATCCCTGCCAATGGGTGACATCGTCTTCGATCCTGGACCCGGACGACCAGAACCATTCTCCGCCCTCCGTATAGCCGCCTTCGA
>CAZKYJ010001145.1:0-1758 GCA_964556355.1 uncultured Verrucomicrobiales bacterium
CGTCGTGACCACCGCCCATGCCGTGGCCGCGATGGCGTCCGACCGCGTCGATCTCATCGATGAAGATGATGCACGGAGCATTCTTCTTGGCCTGCTCGAACATGTCGCGGACACGGGAGGCTCCAACCCCGACAAACATCTCCACGAAGTCGGATCCGCTGATGGAGAAGAAGGGCACGTCCGCCTCCCCCGCGATGGCGCGGGCGAGGAGCGTCTTGCCGGTTCCGGGAGGGCCGACCATGAGCACGCCTTTCGGGATGCTGCCGCCCAGGCGCTGGAATTTCTTGGGATCCTTGAGGAACTCGACAATCTCCCAGACCTCCTCTTTGGCCTCCTCGACGCCGGCCACGTTCTTGAACGTGATCTTGTTTTTGTCCATCGAGAGCATTTTGGCCTTGCTCTTGCCGAAGCTCATCGCCCCGCGCCCGGCCATGCGGACCTGCTGCCGGAAAAAGAAGTAGAGGATGAGAAGGAGGATCAAGATCGGAAGGATCGCGACAAAGAACGAAGCCCAGGGGTTCGCGTCGTAGTCCTGGTTCAGCACGATATCCTTAGAACTGAGCAGCTTGTGGAGATCGTCTTTGACGTACTCCACGTTCACCGTCGTTTTGAAGAGCTTCTCGCCAGGGCCGGAAGGCGCTTCGCCAACGCCCCCCGTCGCCTCGGAAATGAAGTACCCGCTGACGTATTCCTCGCCCGTGCTGGAGTCCCTGACGAGGGTGACCGGCTTGTCCGTCACAATCTTGCCATCGTTCACCAACGCGGTAAACTCCGCGTAGGTCTTCTCCACCATGTTGCGGTCGACCTTGTTCCACATGAACGCCGCCGCGATGAGCGTGATGGCAAAAGACAACAAGACAAGACCCCTCCAGTTGAAATTGGGATCGCCGCCCCCTGGGTTCTTCGGGTTCTGAGGCTTGTGGGAGTCGTTGTCGGACATTCGTAAAAAGAGGTAAGAGGGCACGCTACCACAGCGGTATTTTGAATGCAATTTACCCTTCGGTAGGTGGTCTCGTGTTCCCCGGGGTTGCGCTGCCGCCATCGGGCGTCGATCCTGCCGCGCTCGCACCGCAGGTTCTTCGTAGATAATACGGTGGCGGTAGGCAAATTGACGCCGAGCGTTTTCCTCGAACTTTCCCCGATGCCCGAAACATTTCCCGGACAGCCCTCCTCTCCCCCGCCCGCTTCTCCGCCGGGGGCGAATTCGGGATCCCCCACCCCTCCCGACGACGAGGATCCGGATGCCGCCGCCCGCGAGCGGAAAGACCGCCGGACGGGTGCCGGGGCGCACTCGGTTTTCTCGGAGCCCAAACGCTCCCCGATGGGGAAACTGCGGCGCCGGTTTCGCCGCCGCAAACAACGCACGGGGACGATGCTTCCCCAGCTCATCAAGGTTTTCGCCGGCTTCAGCAAGCTGGACGGAAAAATCGTGGAGGACGACATCGACTCCTCCCTCGGCTTTCTCCGCTACGACTACCCCGCCACCGTCTACTCGGAATTGCGAGATCTCTACCAGCGCGCCCTGGTCGAAGACCAAGACCTCAACGAGACCGCCCAGGATCTCGCCGGCCAGCTCAACATCGAGGAAAAGATCCTTATCGGCGTCCAGCTCTACGTCCTGATCTCCCGCGCGAAGTTCCAGAAGCAACAGCTGCTCGCCTTCTATCTTTTCATGACAAATCTCGGCGTCGCATCCGAGGCCATCGACATCGTCTACCAGCTCAACATCTCCGAGTTCGACGATTCGAAGGAGAAGGA
>CAZKYJ010001146.1:0-1751 GCA_964556355.1 uncultured Verrucomicrobiales bacterium
TCATTGTACTCGGACTGGTTCCAATCGGCCGAAGGGGTCGATGCGCCTGCACGGTATTTCCAGCCCGATCCGCTTGCGACGGCCAGCCCGGAGGTGAACTCACCGTGTCGACCGGGCGAGCCTCCGGTCGCCGTCGTCCGCCAGTGGAGCGGCTCGTTACCGTATCCATCGAGGACAAATCGCTCCAGGGAAGGGCCCCCTCCGTCGGCCTCCGTCGGCCACGGGCTCTTGTCGTTGTAGCGCACGCGTTCGACCAAGATGTCGGGGCCGAGCAGATCGGGATTGGGCTTCTCCAGACGTAGGGCCTCCCCGGCGTTGCCGAGATTGAAGAGCGCGCCGAATACGGGCACTCCGTCGGGAACCTCCCGCAGCAGGCGGAAGTCCTCCACGGTGATCTTGGCGGTATCGACGAGCAGCACGAAGCCACCCGCTTCGATCAGGGTTGTCGGAGGGAACGCGAAACCGGAGATGCCGTCCACGTCCCACCCCGACAGATCGACCGCCGACGGGCTGATGTTGTGGAGCTCGACGAATTCGCTCAGCGATGGGGGCGGGTTGTACATGATCTCGCTAATGACTACGGGACCCACCCGGGCCGCCCCGTTCGGCGCCCCCGCACCAGATCGGAATTCGGCGGGCGATACCGGCATACCGATTCCGAAGCTCGTTGCCGCAAGCGGTGCCGTGTCGTGACCGACGCTCGTGTCGACCCGCCCGAAGGAAACGCCGTTCTCGGTGGCTGCGAAGTCGAAGGGGAGAACCAAGCCGGTGAGGTTCCCCCCAGCATCCGCCGAAGAAAGATAGATGCGTTCTCCAAACTCCGTGAGCGCGAAGGGGGAAGGGGAGCCCGCAGCATTGAAGGCGTTCTCGTAGAATACCGCATAGGCGCCGGGGGCGAGCACCGTTCCGGCGGGGATCGCGTATTTTTTGAGCCGGCCGGGATCGAGATTGCCGAGAGGGTCGCGCCCGGCGTCGCTGAGGAACCACCCGCCGACGTCGACCGGAGCGTCGCCGGCATTGAAGAGCTCGATGGCATCTTCCAATGGGGGATCGGTATGGGCGAGGACCTCGTTAAAAACGATGCCAAGCCCGTAGGTCGATACGGGATCGGCCAATCCGGGCGAGCCGTGGATATCGGTGCTCGCCCGCCAGCTCGTCGCCAGGTCGGGATCCGCTTCGGGCGCGATGTTTACGAGCGAGTAGCCGAGGCCGTCCGGGCTGATCACCCACGGGGGATCGTCGTTGTACTCCACCGAGATCACGGTGCTACCCTCGGAATTCTTCAGCCGCAGCTTCTCGCCCCCGTTGCTCAACTTGGAGAGGTAGATCCCATCGATCGTCACGCCCGGGTAGCGCGCGGCGAAGGCGAGAGCATCGCGGACGAGGACAACGTAGCCCCCGGCCGGGATCTCCGTGCCTGCCGGAAACGTGTAGCTGATCCCATCGAAGAAGTAGCCCGAGACATCGAGGGCAGTCGCTCCGGTATTGCATAGTTCGATGAACTCGTAGGCATCGTTGTCGATCGTGTCGGCCGGGTCGTCGTCACGGGGGTGATACATGATCTCGGTGACCCGCAGGGCGGTGGCGTAGTCGGCGATGTTGAAAGTCGCCCCGGTGGCCAGGCCGCTCCAGTTCGTCCCGTCCAGTGCCCGGGCGACCACGCGCCGCGTCCGGTCGATGGCGACCGGCGTCGTGTAGGGCTGAGCGCCCGGCGCGATCGCTCCTCCGGGGGCTCGCGGGTCGCTCCCGTC
>CAZKYJ010001147.1:0-1745 GCA_964556355.1 uncultured Verrucomicrobiales bacterium
CCGCGTCCCTCCTCGCCGACCATGCGCGCCCAGGCGCCCTTGAACTCGACCTCGCTGCACGCGTTGGAGCGGTTGCCCAGCTTGTCCTTGAGTCGCTGGATGTGAAAGGCGTTGCGCTCGCCGTTCGGGGTCCAGCGCGGCATCAGGAAGCAGCTGAGACCGCCGTCGGTCTGCGCGAGGACCAGGAAGGCGTCGCACATCGGCGCCGAGCAGAACCACTTGTGGCCGACGATCTCGTATTCGCCACCCGGGCCGCCGCCGTTCAGCGGGGTGGCGGTGCTGGTGTTGGCTCGCACGTCGGACCCACCCTGCTTCTCGGTCATCGCCATCCCGCAGAGGGAGCCGCTCTTGCGCTCGGCCGGCATCGAGCGCTCGTCGTAGTCGAGGGAGAGGAAGCGAGGCTCCCACTCCTCGGCCAGCTCGGGCTGATTCCGCAACGCCGGGATCGCCGAGTAGGTCATGGAGATCGGGCAGCCGACCCCGCTCTCCGCCTGCATCAGCAGCATGAACATCGCGGCGCGCGCCACGTGGGCGCCGGGCCCGGGCTCCCGCCATGGCGAGGCATGCAGGCCGTGGTCGATGCCGATCCGCATCAGTTCGTGCCAGGAGCCGTCGAACTCGACCTCGTCGATCCGGTCGCCGTAGCGGTCGTGAGTGCGCAGCCTCGGCAGCTTTTCGTTGGCCTCGAATCCCCAGCGAATGGACTGGCGCGAACCGCAGATGGCGGCAAGCTCGCGGGCCCGGCCCTCCGCCCACTCCGCGCCCTCCCGCCGCAGCGCCTCCGCGAGGGGGCGATCGGCGTCGAAGGGGTTGTAGTCCTCGAGCGGCGGTGGCTGGTTGAAGACCTCGTGGGTTTGAGCTGAGGGGTGCTCTACTGTGGCCATCTCCCTGATTGTGGCAGCCCCCCGCGCCTCGCGCACCGTCGATAGCATCGCCGCCCGGTGGCGGAGACCCCAGCCAAGATCAGGGTGACGAACCCGGTGGTCGAGCTCGACGGCGACGAGATGACCCGGATCATCTGGGCATTCATCAAAGAGCAGCTGATCGTCCCCTACCTGGACGTCGATCTCGTCTACTTCGACCTTGCGATCGAGAGCCGCGACGCGACCGAAGACCGGATCACGGTCGAAGCGGCGGAAGCGATCAAGAGGCACGGCGTGGGCGTCAAGTGCGCGACGATCACGCCGGACGAGGCTCGCGTCAAGGAGTTCGGCCTGAAGAAGATGTATCGGTCGCCGAACGGCACGATCCGCAACGTCCTCGGCGGGGTGATCTTCCGAGAGCCGATCGTGATCTCCAACATTCCCCGCCTGGTGCCGGGTTGGAAGAAGCCGATCGTGATCGGCCGCCATGCCTTCGGCGACCAGTACCGCGCGACCGACCTGGTGGTCCCGGGGGAGGGTGCGCTGACGCTCACCTACACCCCGGACGACGGGTCGGAGCCCGTCGAGCTCGACGTGTACGACTTTCCCGGCGGCGGGGTGGCGATGGCGATGTACAACCTGGACGACTCGATTCGGGATTTCGCGCGGGCCTCGCTGCGCTATGGACTGGACCGCGGCTATCCCGTCTATCTCTCGACCAAGAACACGATCCTGAAGCGCTACGACGGGCGCTTCAAGGACATCTTCGCGGAGGTATACGAGGGCGAGTTCAGAGAGGAGTTCGAGGCGGCGGGCCTCACCTGCGGTGTGCTGCTGCCCGGCGCGCCTCCGGGCTCGGGCCTTGCGCCTCTCTACGCGCCC
>CAZKYJ010001148.1:0-1742 GCA_964556355.1 uncultured Verrucomicrobiales bacterium
GCGCACCTCGGATTGTCCTGGCTGCGCATCGACGCAGGGAACGACGACCGACGAAGACACCAGGTCCTAGCGATCGAGCGGTGAGGCAAGGAAGGCACCCTCAACATCGCCGATACCCGCACGGATCTCGATGACCCGAGGGACAGCGGTAGCCAGTGATCCTCCGCACCAACCGACAGAAATCCCTGCAAATTGGAGGGTCGAATCCGGGGCGGGATTCGAACCCGCGACCTTCGGGTTATGAGCCCAAAGGACGAAGCGCGAGGCCGGATGTGCCATTGGCACGACTCGACGCCTCACCTTCCAGATACTTCTCAAGCATCCCCGCCGCCTCATCCTCGTTGCCCGGCATCAAATGCCCGTAGCGGTCGAGGGTCATCGAGATCGTCGAGTGGCCCATGTAAGAGCTGAGGGCTTTGGCGTTGACGCCGGCGGCGATCATGAAGGCGGCGTAGGTGTGGCGGCACTCGTGCAGGAGAATCGGCTCCAGGCCGGCCTTCTCCCAGGCCATCCGCGCCCTTTCGATCAAGGCATCGGGGGCAAGCGGCTTTCCCCCTCTGCCCCTGAAGACCAGATCATCCGAGTCGCCCTCCGAGCGAAGCCTATGTTCGGCCAGATAGGACCGGAGCGGCGACGCCAGGGGAACCCGGCGCTTCCCCGCCCGGCTCTTCGGGTCGATCGGCCCTACTTCAGGATCCCAACCACGCTCGACGCGGATCAAACCGGCCTCGAAGTCGATGTCCTCCCAGCGCAGGGCCCGCAGCTCGCCGCGGCGCAGGCCGGCGTAGAGCGCCGTCGCCCAGGGCGGGCGGTCGGTGGGCGACAGTGCCTTGAGTAATTCCTTGGCCTCCTCGGGGCGAGCGATTCGTTCGCGGCGCTCTCTGATCGCCGGCAGCATCAGGCCGATGGTCGGGTTGATCAGAACCTCGCTGCGGGAGACGAGGCGGCGGTAGAGCGCCCGCAGCGGCATGACTGCATTGCGCACGGTGCGCGGGGCCTTGCACTTGGCCAGCAGCTCATCGACCAGGTCCTGGATTTCTGCGCGGGAGAGCTCCGAGATCTTCAGCGCCCCGAAGCGGGGAATGATCTGGGAATCGAAGCTGAGCTTGTAGCCGCGGATCGCCGCGGGCTTGTAGGGGTCGCCCGAGCGAGTCCTGATCACCCCGGCTCGGGCGCCCTCGAGCCATTCCTCGATCGCCTCGGGGACCGTTACGCGCGAAGGGGCCTTGTGGGCTCCCCGGTTGAGGGCGGACTGGGTCTCGGCACGCCAGGCGCGGGCATCGGCGAGACTCCGAAACGTCTTCCTGATCGTGCGGCCCTCTCGGGCGGAATAGACCTGGGCCTGGTAACCGAGCCGGCAGTCGCAGCGGGAGCCGGCGCGGCTGGCGCAGCCGGTTGAGTGGCGGATGACGATGCCCTCGGGCTTTGCTCGCTTGGCCACGGCACATGATCTAGCTCTTGTCGGGCTCGATTGGAAGTCCTAGAGCTGCGATCGTCCTGCGATCCGCAGGCACTGCGAACGCCAGGCGTCAGGCGTCGTTTCCCGTGGAAACGCGGCCTCGCCCAGCAAGACCCCGCGGACTTGCGGCTGCATTCCTCAGAAGTGCCGCTTTGCAGGGCTTTCGCTTCGAGATAGCCCGGTCTTCAGGCGAGCAATGACGGCAGTCTGTGCCCCGAAGCCAGTTAATTTCGAGACTGCCCCGTTCAACCACTCCGGCACCCCTCCAGGGCATTCGGGACTC
>CAZKYJ010001149.1:0-1740 GCA_964556355.1 uncultured Verrucomicrobiales bacterium
GGTGGGTTTTGAAGAGCCACAGGCCGTCCGATTTTGAGAGCTTGGTTAGAGCGGAGGCCACGTAGACGCCGGCGATGGCCGATTGCGCCGCGTAGAGCAGGTAGCCGTCGAGGTTCGTCCGCCCGCCGAAGGCGAACCGCCGCCCCTTCACCATGCGGTAGCCCGCGAAGTAGAGCACGACCCCAGCCTGCGCGAGCAGTGCCAGCGAGATCATCTGGTGGTCGTGGTGGGTCGGCCCCTGGGAGTTGTAGAGCGTCTGGTAGGCGATGTGGCAGAGGGTGAGCAGCGTCAGCGAGACGGGCAGCACCAGGCGGAGGGCGTAGAGCGCGGCGGCGGCGGCCGCGACGACCCGAAAAATGGAGAAAACCTCGGGCTCGCCGAGGAAGGTGAGATCGAGAAAGTGCGCCAGGCCGCGGGGGAGCGGCTGCTCGCGGAGGCCGAGCGGCTTCCACAGCGTTGAAACGGTGAGGACGGCGAAGGCCGCCCTCAGAAAGTAGCCCTCGATCGACCCGACGAATACGGGGAGGAAGTTCGGTCGGGAAAACGTTTTCCGGAGGAAGGCGCGCACGTCTTGTAGGTGGGCGCTCTCATGCCACAATGCAAGATGGCGGCGAGAAAAAAGACGACCGGCGAGCCGTACCTGTTCGAGGCTCGTCTCGAGCGACTGGACGAGGGCATGGCGTTCACGATCGTCCCGCTGCCGGACGCCGTCGCCGACGCGCTGGGTGCCGCATCGGTGCGCCGCGTGGTGGGCACCCTCAACGGGCATCCGTTCCGCCGGGGCGTGCTCAACCGGAGAGACGGGCTCCGGTTCCTCATGTTCGGGCTCCCCCTGCGCCGAAGCTTTGGTGTGCGGCCGGGCGATCGCGTGCGGATTTCGCTCGAGGCCGACCCCGATCCGGACCTCGTCGAGATCCCGGACGAACTGGCGCGCGCGCTCGAGTTCGACGACGAGGCGCGCGAGCGCTGGGAGACTTTCACCCCGGGCAAAAAGCGGTCGCTCGCCTACCACGTCGCGGGCGCCAAGCGCGAGGTGACGCGGGAGAATCGCGCCGTCGATCTCGTCGCAAAGATCCGTACCCGCACGCTCCACGGCGATCTCCACCCCCGGCGGTGACGATCACGCGTCGCCGAGCGGGAACGGTGTCTCCGTGAACTCCTTGCCTTCCTGCGTGATATCGACCTGGATCAGCCGGATGTGCTGCGGAAGGGAGTTCCCGCGTTTTTTCGCTGCGGTGTGGAGCTTTTTCACCACGTTTCTGACGACTTCTTGCTTGAGGTCAGCCGGCGCGTCGGGCGGGTCGATGTCCAGCTTGTCGCAGGCCTTGTTGCGGCGCTCCACATACATTTTCTTCACGTCGGAAGACGAGTAGCCCGTCAGCGTGCGCACGGGGATGGGTTCCCCCGAATCGGCATCGGCGATGATGAGGTAGTTCGAGGGACCGCCCGGCTCGGCGTACATGGGGAAGCTGTTGAACGGGTACTCGTTTTTGTAGAAGCGGTTCAGCACCACGATGACCACGAGGATCATGATCGGGTGCCGGAGAAAAGCGCGGGCGCGAGATTTCCAAGACATGGCGATGCGGGAACATATCGCGGCGCGGGCGATTGCCAACGGCAAGCCGCCCTCCCCCCTCCCCCCCTCCCCCTAGGCCAAGACTTCCAGGTGGCTCTGCGCGCCGAGGGTGCGGATTTCGGCGACGGTGGAAGAGTGAGCACTGACTTTGATGATAATGCCGA
>CAZKYJ010001150.1:0-1739 GCA_964556355.1 uncultured Verrucomicrobiales bacterium
TGCGTTGACCACGAGGTTCAGCAATGCTGTATCCAGCTCGCCGGCATCGATCTCCCAAGCACCTACGCGCCCGACGGCATCACGCAGGTGTCCACCCTCAAAGGTGAGGGCTCACCACCCCGCACGAAACCACTCTTCTGGAAGATCGGCGCGGCATGGCCGCCCCGGGAGCAGGCACCCGACCACTGGGTATCCTATGCGGTGAGCGATGGGAAGTGGAAGCTGGTCGCCAACGCCAACTCCACCCATGTCGAACTCTACGAAATAGACGCCGACCCCTACGAGACCGATGATCGGGCGCCGGTCGAACGGGCGACCGTCGCCCGGCTCCTCGCCGCGCTGGAAGGCTGGAAGCGATCCCTGCCCCGGGAGCCCACCGGTGATGTCTTCTCCAAGGAACGCGAGACCCTCGACAGGCAGCCATGAGACTCGCGATCATTTTTCTGTCGGGGCTCGTCGCGATTCACCCGGCCGCTTCCGCCCGCGACTATGGTGTTGAAAGAGACCCCGTGCTCGCACTCGGGCGGCTCGTCGATGTCCCGGATACCTACGAGGCCGCGGCGATCGAAAGCGCGGACGAACTGAGCCCTCTGTTCTATGATGGTCTCCCGTGGGACGGAAGACCGACCCGCGTGTTCGCGTGGCTCGGGCTGCCGGCGCCACGGGGGAACGGGGCCGCCCCCGGCATCATCCTCGTCCATGGAGGAGGAGGCACCGCATTCAAAGAGTGGGTTCGATACTGGAACAATCGTGGGTTCGCCGCCATGAACATCGCGCTCGAAGGCAAGCTCGATACCCGCTCGCCCACAAACCCGAAAGCGTGGCAAGCGCACTCCTGGCCCGGCCCCGCCCGCCTGGGAATCTACGGTGACTCGGACGAGCCGCTCGCCGACCAGTATGCGATCGCCCTCGGAGACAACCTCGTCTACCAAAACGTCTGCGATCCGGTGGTGCGGATGGATCGCGCCACCATGCCCGCCCTGTAACTCTCGTGGCCGGGCGACCAGCGCTTCCCCCTCGATCCCCAGGCGGCCAGCTACCGGGCCGCTCCCGCCGCCCGCAAGCTCGCGCTCGTCCCAGGACTCCGCCACGGGCACAAGGTCGCCTGGGATGTGCCGAACAGCTACGCCTTCGCCAAGAGCGTCTTGCGCGATGGCAAGCCCGGGTGCCAGGCAGTCGAAACGTCGGCGGAAGGATCAGCAGCGACCGCGCGGTTCACTTCGACCAAGCGCCTCGAATCCGCCTCACTCATCACTACCGCCGACACCGAATTCACCGGGAATCGGAAGTGGAGCGAAACTCCGGCCACGCTGGCGAAAAAGGCCGATGACTGGCAAGTTTCCGCTACCGTTCCCGAGGGGATCACCGCATGGTTCCCCAACGTCCGTCGCGGCGCACTCACCGCGAGTTCCGACTTTCACACCGCGGAGTACCCCCCGAACGCGCTCGCTGATCGGCTCCGCCTTTCTGCCCACAGAACGCGACGTCACCCGCCGCCACGGCTCATCAACTCTAGGTACGATCCCTCCCGCCGAGGCACCCTTTTGGTAGCCTTCGATTTCATCAAAGCCACGAGCGGGCACATCGTAATCCTGCAATCGCCCGAAAACTTCTCCGTGACGAGCGGAACACGGCACTTCCCGGAGCGCGCGATTCATCATTTCACAATCTCAAGCAACGGGGGGCGCAATGGCGCCCCAAGGACAATTTTGGTGGCGTGTGGTAGCAGAGTTACCTCT
>CAZKYJ010001151.1:0-1739 GCA_964556355.1 uncultured Verrucomicrobiales bacterium
GTCCCGGGCTTGG
Source organism: uncultured Verrucomicrobiales bacterium (assembly GCA_964556355.1). Taxonomy (GTDB): domain Bacteria; phylum Verrucomicrobiota; class Verrucomicrobiia; order Verrucomicrobiales; family DEV007; genus CAZKYJ01. The sequence continues at coordinate 14 of CAZKYJ010001151.1, forward strand.
TGTCCCTTCCTCGCGCGACGGCTCCACGGACGAATTCGGCGACCTCTCCGATCGTTTCATCGTGGTATTTGTGACCCATGCCCGGCCCGATCAAGTGGGTTAAGTCGAGCCCGTGGATCGAGAGCACTTCGGCCATGAAATCGGCGGCGTCTTTTTGTTTGTCGTCGCTCCCCGAGTAAGCGATGACCGGCACGTTCAGGAGGTTGCGGGCGTAGTCGGGCACGTCGTAGGTGCCCCAGAGCGTCTGCTCGATCTCCGGCGGGTAGGCGTCCTGCGCGAGTTTCTGGTAGCGCGCCACATCGACGAAACCGGCCCCGGCGTGGACGACCGCCCAGCGGTCGGCGTAGTGCGCGCCGATGTGCCAGGCTCCCGCCCCTCCCATGGAAAACCCCATGAGCGCGATCCGATCCGGATCGATCGGGTAGTGGGCGCTCACGTGGGCAACGGCATCCAGCACGTCGATCTCGCCGGCAGATTTGAACCCGATGCACTGTCGGCCAAACGGCTGGAGCACGATTCCGTCGGTGAGATGTTTCTCGAACTGCCATCCTTTCGACTCCCGCTCGGCGATGAAATGAAGGTCGGTCGCTCTGTCTCCCCGCCCGTGCAACCAGACGTAGAGGGGAACGGGCTGGGAAAGGTCGAGGTCCTCGGGAATCTCGATCCCGTAGGGCTGCGCCGAGCCGTCGATGGCCGAGCGATAGCCGCGGACGAGACGTCCGCGCTCGTCCGCCCACGGCGCCCTGCCCGACTTCAGCGCCCGCAGACGCTCCTCCCCCGAGTCCAGCGCCCGCTCCGCCTTGGCCGCGTCGCCGTCTCCGTAGAACTCGTCGAACTCGAGGGCGAGGCCTACGGCTTTGAGATAGATCTCGGCGTCCGGGAGATCGCTCTCGCCTCGCAGGGAGTCCGCCATCGCCCGCAACCCATCCAGCCGCTGGCGCAGCGGGCCGGCGACCGACGCTTCGAGCGGCTTTCCGGGTGGGGGAAGCTTGCGTGGAACCGGTTCGAAATCGGCGGCGAAGACGCCGGTGGAGATGGACACCCAAAATGACGCGAGGACCGGAAGGCGAATCATCCTCAAGTCTTCGGCAGCGGGTCGACGGACGCAAATGCCGGCCGTCGGACATTGGCAGATTCTCTGGGGATCGGGGGAAGAGATCCCGCGGATCCGGCGTATCTTGCTAGAAATGCGGCGCCCCCATGAACGCCTAGTCGCCCTTGCCATCGGCCTGCTTTCCCCAGCGCAGGCCGGTGCCGAGCTGTGGTCACTGCGGCCGCTGGAACCGGTCGCTCCGCCCGCCGTCGAAAATGTGGCCTGGTCCGAGAACGCCATCGACCGGTTCGCCTTCGCCACGATGCGCGAGCACGGCCTCTCCCCCGTCGGACCGGCCGGCCCCGATACGCTCCTGCGCCGGATCAGTTTTGATCTCACCGGGCTCCCGCCGGACACCGACGAACGCGCCGCCTTCCTCGCCGCCTTCGCCGCGGATCCGCGAGGCGCGGTTCGCGATGTGATCGAGCGCCTCCTGGCGAGCCCCCGCTACGGCGAGCGGTTGGCACGCCACTGGCTCGATCTCGTGCGCTACGCCGACACGGCCGGCGACAACTCCGACTACCCCGTGCCGGAAGCCTCCCGCTACCGCGACTACGTCATCGATGCATTCAATGCCGACATGCCCTACGACCAGTTCGTCCGCGAGCAGATCGCCGGGGACCTTCTCCCCTA